>NZ_AEXS01000073.1:0-18434 GCF_000204455.1 Paenibacillus sp. HGF5
TTCGCATCCGGACCTTCCTTGAAGGCTACAAGGCGACGGAGGACCTCAAGCTGCAGATCACCGTATCCTATCAGGGCGAGTGTGTTGCCGAGGATCAATATGCCATTCGAAGCGCGGAGCAGCTGCGGACCATCGGCCTCAGCGATTTTACGGACCATGGCCTGGGACGCCTGTGGAGCCCGGAGCATCCGAATTTATATACCATCGAATTCCGCCTTGTTCAGGATGGAGACGTCGTTGATCAGGTATCCAGCTATTTCGGGATGCGGAAGGTATCGATCGAGAACGGCAAACTGTGCCTGAATAATCGCCCGTATTTCCAGCGGCTGGTGCTGGATCAGGGTTATTTTCCCGAGGGAATCCTGACGGCGCCGTCGGATGAGGCTTTGAAGCGCGACGTGGAGCTGGCGAAGGAAATGGGATTCAACGGCGTGAGAAAGCACCAGAAAACGGAGGACCCCAGATTCCTGTATTGGTGCGACAAGCTCGGCCTGCTGCTATGGAGCGAGGCGGCCAACGCGTACGAATATTCCGAGTCGTATGTTCGCCGTTTCACGGCGGAATGGCAGGAGATCATCGAGCGGGATTATAACCATCCCTGCATCATAACCTGGGTCCCGCTGAATGAAAGCTGGGGTGTTCCCAATGTGCAGATGGAAAAGCGCCAGCAGCAGCACGGGCTCGCCATGTACCATCTAACGAAGTCGTTAGACGATAGCAGACCGGTTGTATATAACGACGGATGGGAGCATATGACCACGGACTTGGTCACCATTCACGATTATGAGAGCCGCCAGGAAGTGCTGGAAGAACGGTATGCAACAGCCGCGTCCGCGGTGGAAGCCATGCCGGCGAACCGAAGAATATTCGTCGGCGGCGCTTCCTATGACGGCCAGCCCATTCTCGTATCGGAGTTTGGCGGCATTGCCTTCAAGAAGAGCGAATGGGAGGGCTGGGGGTATTCCGGAGCCGAGAACGAGGAGGATTATCTGATCCGGCTCAAAGCCGTGGTGGATCCGATGTTCTCTTCCCCGGTGATCCAGGGATACTGCTACACGCAGCTGACGGACGTCGAGCAGGAAATCAACGGCCTGCTTACGTATGACCGTAAGCCGAAGGCGCCGCTCGAAACCATTCGCAAAATCATGACGGGACAATAGGAGGCACATGAAATGGGCGGGACGAATGCCTATGAAGGCGTATACCATAACGAGAAAGCCGTGTTTCTGCGGGCAGGAGCTTATGAAGCGGTCATGCTCCCGGATATCGGCGGTAATTTGATAGCGTTTCGGGACATCGAAAAGGGCTACCGGTTTCTGCATGAGCCGACGCCGGAGGAAATGCCGGCATTCAAAGCAAGGCCGATGATTCACGGCATACCGGTATTGTTTCCCCCGAACCGGTATCAAGATGGCCGGTTCCGGTGGAACGGCATAGTCCATCAGCTCCCGGTCAATGAAGAGGCGACGGGACATCATCTGCATGGATTCCTGTACAATATTCCATGGGTGGTGGACGAATACGGGCATACCGGGCAGGAAGCTTATGTGACCGTATCTGTCCGCGTGGATGAACAGCATCCGGTATTCGGACACTTTCCGTTCCGGTTCCGCATTCAGCTTCGTTACGGCTTAAGCGATCAGGGGTTGTCTAAGCGGGTAACGATCATCAACGCAGGCCAAGAAGCCATGCCGTGTTTGCTGGCGTTTCATACGTCCGTTAACGCGCCGTTCGCCGAGGGGGGCAACGCCCGGGATTACCGTTTAAAGCTGACCGTTGGGAAGCGATGGGAGCTGGATGGGCGAATGCTGCCTACCGGCTCCCATCAGGAACTGTCCGCGAATGAACAGGCCATGCAAGGCGCCGGCGTTTATCCGTTCTTCGAAAGCATGGATAACCACTATACCGCCGTGCCCCAGAACGGAAGGAACCGGATGGAGCTTACTGATGAGGCCGAGAAGGTCACACTGGTTTATGACGTGGGCACCTCCTACAAGCAATGGATGATTTGGAACAACCAAGCGACCGAGGGATTCTTTTGCCCCGAGCCGCAGATCAATTTGGTCAATGCCCCCAATATGGATATGCCCGCCGAAGAAATTGGGTGCTTCAGTCTCGAGCCGGACGAAATCTGGGAAGAGACCAGCCGGCTGTACGTAAAGGTAAGTCGGGGCTAAAGCCCAATAAACATAATAAAAGGAGTTCGACATGACTCAATTAACACTACCGCGTCCCGAATACCCACGCCCGCAATGGGTAAGGCCGCAATGGATCAATCTGAACGGATCATGGCAATTCGAAATCGACCATGGCCGGAGCGGTAAGGAGCGCGGGCTCCATGACCCGGGACATGAGCTGTCCGGAACGATCACCGTTCCATACTGTCCCGAAAGCAAGCTGTCCGGCGTGGAATATAAGGATTTCATGGCAGCGGTCTGGTACAAGCGGGAGTTCGAGGTGCCTAAGGACCGGAACGGCAGAATTCTGCTTCATTTCGGAGCCGTGGATTATGAGACCGAAGTCTGGGTAAACGGAGTATCCGTAGGAACGCATCGCGGGGGATATACGCCTTTTAGCTTTGATATCACATCGCATGTGAAGCCGGGCGGGAATATCGTTACCGTCTGCGCGGAAGACGATGTCCGTTCCGGACGCCAGCCGCGCGGGAAGCAAAGCGGACGATTCCATTCGCACGGCTGCGATTACACCCGCACGACGGGGATTTGGCAAACGGTATGGCTGGAGCAAGTGCCGCAGGCTTATATGTCCGACATGAAGCTGGTGGGTGACCCGGATAATGGCTGTGCCCACCTCGAGATTAAGATCAACGGAAATGCAGCAGGCCATAAACTGACCGCATCCGCCCTGTATGAGGGGAATGCGGTAGGGAATGCAAGTGCTGTCGTATCCGGGCCGTCCGTCAAACTCACCCTTCCATTGTCGGAGGTCCATTTGTGGGAAACGGGTCAGGCCAGGCTGTACGATCTGGAATTATCACTGCAAGGAGATGGCCAGGCGAGCGATACGGTCCAATCGTATTTCGGCCTCCGAACCGTCATGCTGGACGGAATGGCATTCCGCATCAACGGTAAATCCGTATTTCAACGCCTTGTGCTGGATCAAGGCTTCTATCCGGATGGAGTCTATACGGCTCCAAGCGATGAGGATCTCCGCAAAGACATCGAAATTTCGATGGGACTGGGCTTTAACGGCGCCAGGCTTCACGAGAAGATGTTTGAACCGCGTTTTCTGTACTGGGCGGACCGGTTAGGGTATCTGGTATGGGGGGAGCATGCGAATTGGGGGCTGGACATTACCACGGCCGAGGGGTTGTCCCATTTCCTGCCGGAATGGCTCGAAGGCATGGAACGCGATTTCAATCATCCGGCCCTCATCGGCTGGTGTCCTTTCAACGAGACTTGGGACCGGGATGGCGCCAAGCAAAATAACGATGTGCTGCGCATTGTGTACGAGGTCACGAAGAAGATGGACCCTACACGCCCCGTGATTGATACGAGCGGCAACTTCCATGTGGTGACCGATATATTCGATATCCACGATTATGACCAAAATCCGGAGACGTTCAAGCAGCGATATGAGCCGATGAAGAACGGTGGCGAGGTATATAACAGCTTCCCGAATAGGCAGCTGTATGGCGGCCAGCCTTATTTTATCAGCGAATACGGCGGCATCTGGTGGAATCCGGATCAGAAAGACGAGAAGTCTTGGGGTTACGGCGACAGGCCGACATCCGAAGAAGCGTTTCTGGAGCGTTATGCGGGGTTAACGAACGTGCTGCTGGACCATCCCATGATGTTCGGCTTCTGTTATACCCAGCTGTACGACGTGGAGCAGGAAGTGAACGGATTGTACACCTATGACAGACGATCGAAATTCGATCCTGAAGTGATCCGCCGCATTAACGCCCGCAAAGCCGCGATTGAAGATTAAGCACCCATAATGACCGGTATCTTGAAGTAGGCTTGTACCATGTTTGGTGTATGATTGCACATTATCCGAAAGGAACGTGACGAAAAGATGAAGGTGAATTACCGGAATAAATTGTTGCTCACGATATGCGCATTTCTTATTCTTCCGATGGGTCAGGCGACGCATGCGGCCACGCTTCAGAACAACTTCTATAACGTGGTCATGCAGGATGGAGCGGATCCTTGGGTGTATAAACACACAGACGGCTTTTACTACTTCACGAAAACGACCGGCGGCAATGTGACGATATGGAAGTCCGCCCAGCTTACCACGGTGGACGCGGCTCCGACGAGGGTCGTGGAAACGGGCTGCTGCGGGATCTGGGCTCCCGAATTGCATTACATCAATGGCGCCTGGTACATCTACTATGCCAAGGATGACGGGGATAACGTCAACCACCGCATGTATGTTATGGAGAACACGTCGGCGGACCCGACGCAGGGAACCTGGCAGTACAAAGGCCAGATAACGGACCCGACAAACAAATGGGCGATTGACGGCACGGTGCTGCAGGTTAACGGTGAGCTGTATTTTATCTGGTCCGGCTGGGAAGGGGACACCAATGTGCGGCAGAATCTGTACATCGCCCATATGAGCAACCCTTGGACGATTGATTCAAGCCGCGTCGAAATCGCAAGGCCTACGCACAGCTGGGAAACGAATCATTCCCCGCATGTAAACGAAGGACCCCAGGTGGTTGTACGCGGCGGCGTCATCAGCCTGGTGTACTCGGCAAGCGGAAGCTGGACCAATGATTATTGCCTCGGCCTGATCACGGCAAGCACAACCAGCGATTTGCTGAAACCGGCTTCATGGACCAAACGCAGCCAGCCTATATTCAAGTCCGGCAACGGGCTGTACGGCCCGGGCCACCATTCGTTTACCAAGTCACCCGACGGTACGGAGGACTGGATGCTATACCATGTCGCCAAGTATAACAACGCGGGATGGAACCGTGAGGTCCGAGCGCAGAAATTCACATGGCACGCCGACCATACGCCGAACCTCGGCGTTCCGGCGAATCCGAATGCTCCGATAGCGCTGCCTTCCGGCGAAGCGGCGCACACCCGTTATGAAGGTGAGGAGGGAACGTTCGGCGGCGTCGCCTATGCATCCCAAAGCCCTAACGGTTCGGGAGGCATGAAAGCAGGACATATCGATACGCCGGAGAGCTACGTGGAATTTTCGGTGCATGCCCCGTCAGCAGGCGACTACATTTTGCTGGCCCGCACGGCAAATGGAACGGCCGGAGGGAATTGGTCCCATCTTATGCTCAGCGTGAATGCCGGAACGGCCGACAAATTCCATATTACGAATAAAGGGTGGGAGAACTGGGGCCTGTCCACAGCGCGGGTTCAGTTAAAGGCCGGCGTGAACACGATACGTTTTTCAAAAGGCGAAGGATACGGAGAAATCGACTTCTTTGACATCAAGCCGGCGAATTAGGACCAGCGGATGGCTTAGTCAACCGAAAAATGAAGTGCTGCAAGCTCGATCATGGATGGCTTCCGGTTCTCCCGGAAGCCATTTCTGGCTAAGAAGGGACTGGTTTTCTTCGCCGTATCCAGGCTGCTCATGCACTATGGCAAGATGCAGGGAAATCGCGGATGTAAGCCCTTGCAGGCATGATTGTTTTTCATTTCATTAAGAGATAAGATGAAAGGTAATGAATATGTTTAAAGGAGAGCGGATTTGTGCTGGAACTTGGTTTTAACGACCCGGAAAGACTGGTCACGGTAGCTCATGCCTTGTCAACGCGTTCTCGGGTGGATATTCTGAGGCTCTTGAATTCCAAGAACCTGAATATCATCGAAATCGCCGAGAAACTCAAACTTCCCGTTTCGACGGTGGCGAGCAACATCAAAGTGCTGGAAGCGGCCGAGTTAATCAATACGGAATTGCTCCCGGCTTCGCGCGGGGCCATGAAGGTGTGCAGCCGGAATTATGATGATATCCATATTGCGTTGAATTTGAAGAATTCGGTTCCTAAAGGAGTCACGCATGTCTATGAAGTCGATATGCCGATCGGCCATTACAGCGATTGCGAAGTGGCGCCTACCTGCGGAATGGCCAATGCGGACGGGTACATCATTAAGGAAGACGAACCGGCGAGCTTTTACCATCCTAAGCACGTGAATGCCCAGATCATCTGGCTTCGCAAGGGATACCTGGAATACTTGATGCCGATGGATATTCCGGCCGGAGCACGAATCGAATCGCTGGAACTATCCATGGAGATGTGCTCCGAGGCCCCCAATTATGATCATAATTGGCCTTCGAATATTTCGGTGTGGGTCAATGGCGTGGAGATCGGCATGTGGACAAGCCCCGGCGATTTCGGGGATCGCCGCGGCAAGCTGAACCCGAACTGGTGGTACGATTGGGCAACGCAATACGGGTTTCTCAAAATATGGCGCGTGGATGATGAGAAAACAACGCTGGATATGGAGAAGATATCGAGCGTTACTTTGGATCAGTTGAATATTACTGCAAGCCCCAAACTGCGGCTGCGCATCGGCATCAAACCCGATGCCGTGAATCAGGGAGGGTTGAATCTGTTCGGCCGCCAGTTTGGCGATCACGAACAGAATATCATCATGCAGGTGAAATATACGATGGATCAGGATGAGGAAGAGCTTTGATTAATGGCCGCAGGGTCAGTTGTCACCGAGCAATTCATAAATGGCAGTGCAGAGTTTTTTCTGCACTGTCATTTTTTTATGTGCTCCTCGAATAAGGTTCATTTCACACCCGCTCGCCATTCATTCTCTGACATGTTTAGCTGCTATAACAGGAAACTGTTCCAACATTTTCGGATTGAAGCAGCCCATTATGGAGTTGTGACCGAGCAATCCGGGCTCCATGGTCAGGTATGCTCCTGCTTAAAATTTGAGACAAAAATGAAACATCGCCAATTTTTTAATATATTACACTAGTTATTGGATCAACGCTCCTCAGCATCTGCAAGTGAAAAGCTTGTTTAATCATACTGAGATGGAAAATGGCTGACAGTGTCTCGTAAACACACCCGAACATACATGTCCTTCTGAATTTTTTACAATAGGGTGGAGTTCATGAAACACGTAATTAGTCCCGTTCGTCTCTGGGGAGGAAAGAACAAGATGAACAACAATCGACAACGGAAGCATAGCTTTTTGGTTTTCGTATTGACGGCAGTACTGATTTGGTTCGGTATGCCGCCTGTCAATGAAGTATCGGCAGAAGGTCCCGTAGGTCCGGTATCTTTAACCGAAGGTTATGGAAATGTGACTCTGCCTTCTAATGAAGGAGAAGTCGTGAAGGAGGAAGAGGACGGATCTGACGAATCTTTCTCAGCCGGAAAGGAAGAGGAGGTGTCTGCGCCGGATGATGGCGCCAAGCAAGCAAAGGAAGACGATATCCGGGCATTCGGCATATTTGCAGGCGGAGACGGCTCACTGGAGTTTCCCTACCTAATCGAGACAGCAGAGCAGCTGGACGCTGTCCGGAATAACCTTGAGGCCCATTACCTTTTGACTCATGATATTGATCTGTCAGGCTTTGCTTTGGTAGGTGGCTGGGAACCGATCGGGATTGATTCGGCCAGATTCAGTGGGACATTCGACGGGCAGGGGCATCGCATTACCGGATTGGGGATAGGTGCTCATTATTGGAGCCCCTTGGGTTTGTTTGGTTTTGTCGGTGACAGCGGAATTATTGAAAATGTCATTCTTGAAGACGTGAGGGTAGGCGTAGGAAGTTATTATCACGGAAGTTCAGGCGGGGCTGCTGGAATTAGCTACGGCACGATCCGAGAAGTGTATGTGACGGGAACTGTAGAAGGATCCCATTATTCCGGCGGTTTGGCAGGAATGAACTACGGCCTGATTGACGGCTCCTCTTTTTCAGGGACGGTAGCAGGCTTAGTCGGCGTCGGTGGTCTGACAGGAGAAAATGACGGTGAAATGAGCAGATCCTATGCTTCGGCGCAAGTCTCTGGAGATGATAACGTTGGAAGCCTTGCAGGACGCAACGACGGCCGGATTCATTCATCATATGCCACGGGAACCGTGAATGGACGACAGTTCTCCGGCGGTTTGGTTGGCGTTAATTTGGATAGCGGCATGATTAGCGACACTTACTTTTCCGGAACCATATCAGGAGCAGGCTACGGTATCGGGGGGCTGGTTGGGATCAACCATGGCTCGGTGGATTCATCCTATTGGAATACGAGTGCATATAATTCGGCCTTTCCTGATAACGGGATCGGAACGCCGGTGCCCGGGGACGAAATGAAGCAGTACGAGATATATGATCATTGGGATTTTGAGGATACTTGGTACCTCTATAACGGGCAGACGCTGCCGTTTCTTCAATGGGAGAATCCGTTTGAAAGAACAGTTGTCACGATGGATTCCCAACCATTGGATGTTGGGGACAGTACTCAAATGGTAGTGACCGCTAATCATCAAAAACAGTCGTCGTTTATTGCAACGAACAACGCTGATTATGCTGTCAGTGAGGGGGAATCTATTGTTGATGTTGGTCAAGAGGGACAGGTTACAGCGAAAGCTCCAGGGAAAGCGGTGATTAGCATCTCGTTGCACGGCGAAACCACCCAGATTGAAGTAACTGTTCATCCGTATACTATCACAGGCGTCATGGAGCCTGATGCGTTAACTGTCGCTAACGGAACGCCCGTCGATGAAATAGGCCTGCCGGATACGGTCCAAGTGACGTTGAGCCCGGGTCAATTGAGGAAATCCGCTGAGGTGGAATGGAGCTCGGCAGATGAGAATCATCCTTATCAGGCTGCAATCCCAGGCATCTATGTCTTCACGGGCAGTTTGGTGAATTTAACGGAAGATATGGCCAATCCGGATGGTATGAAGACAACGATCCATGTAACGGTGGGGCAAAGCTTTATCGTCAAGGTGAACGATATTCCAGCTATCCGGGTAAGCCACGGTACCCCAAAATCCTCCATTACTCTTCCTGAGCAGGTAGAGGTTAGATTAAGTCATGGCGGTACTGCCAAGGCAAATGTGATTTGGGACCATGAAGAACCGGCGTATAATGGACTGCAAGCAGGTGACTACATATTCAAGGGCTCCTTGGAGTTGCCGGAGGGCGTTATCAACCCGGACCAATTACATGCAGTTGTTCATGTCACCGTTCTTGAAAAAAGCGGGGATGGAGGTTCAAGCGGAAGTAACGGCTCCGGGGTGAGCGGCGGGACAGATGAACTGCCGGACAACACATGCGTAAACGGAACGAAAGGAAAAACGATTCCATTTCCTAATGGTAGGATCATTATACCGAAGAGTGCTTGGAACGCGGGGTTTTGTCTCAACTTTAAGGTTATCCAGGACACTAGCGGGCTACCATTAACTGAAACCGATCGGTTTGTCGGCCAAGTGATCGAAATTACGAAGAATTGGACTGGAGCTTTTCACAAAGAGGTCACCCTCAACCTGCAATTTGGAACCGATGCCATCAACCATGAAGAGGATGCCGTGAGTCTTTATTGGCTGGACGAAAAAACGAGCGAATGGATCGAACTAAAGAACATCAAAGTGGATTGGGACCAGAGGACCGTGACCGGGTCAATCGATCATTTGGCCAAATTTGCGGTGATCGCTACAACGGTTAAAAAAGAAGTCGATGTCAACCCTGAGAGAGATTTCACCGATATTGATGGCCATTGGGCTAAGGACATGATTAACCAGGTGGCTCGAATCGGCGTAATTAGTGGTTATTTGGACGGCTCCTTTAAACCTGAACGTCCCATTAGCAGAGCGGAATTTGTATCCCTGCTCGTTCGTTCCCTCAACATGGAGGAGAGAAGCGGACATGTTTTCCCCGATTCAGATGGCCATTGGGCACAGGATATGATTGCGACAGCCCAAGCCTACGGGATCATCGAGGGATATACGGCAACGTACTTCGGAGTGAATGATCCGATTACACGTGAGCAGATGGCCGTGATGGTCATGCGATGGGCGGGATTATCCGCAGCGGAAGGAGCGCCGGCATTTATGGATCAGGATAGCGTTTCCTCATGGGCCCGTGAAGCGACGGCGGCAATGTCGGAGCAGGGAGTCATGACAGGCTATCCAGATGGCAGTTTTCTTCCTAAGAAAAAAGTAACCCGTGCTGAGGCCGTGGTCCTTCTCCTCCGAGCTATGGAATTGAAAAGGCCCGTACGAGACGGCCGTGTCATAAACTCGGGCGAGTTGGATGAACAGACGGCCGCTGCAAGCAAAGGACATTGAGATCATGCAGAATTTATTAATACCCGGATCGCGCGAAGAGCGTTGAACCGGGTGTTTTTATTGTCCGCGATTCAAACCAACAAGCCCGCCTGTCGTGAATCGGGTTTGAAGAAATCCATATACTCCGCAAAAGTTTGTTGCAGACAGCCTATTCTTCTCCCGGTTTACATTCCGTTTAAATAGCGGTGATACGATTCAAACATCATCCATTAGCGAAGAGGAGGAAATCATAATGGAGCATGGATACAAAAAGAAATTAGAGCCAACCCCTGGTGACTTGGCCGTTGAGGCGTACGGTCTGGTCAAAACCTTCGGCGATAACCGCGCCGTGGACGGCGTGGATTTGAACGTGCGCGCCGGCACGATTTATGGCGTGTTGGGACCGAACGGCGCAGGCAAGACGACGACCATCCGAATGCTGGCCACCTTGTTAAAGCCGGATGCGGGTTCGGCCCGAATCTTCGGGCACGATGTGCTGACGGAATCGCAGATTGTCCGTCAGTTGATCGGGGTGACCGGCCAATATGCCTCGGTGGATGAATCGCTCAGCGCTACGGAGAATCTGATCATCTTCTCCCGCTTGTTGGGGCTGGGACGCACGGAGGCACGGCGGAAGGCGGGTGAGCTGCTTGAGGAATTCGGGTTGTCGGAAGCCGCCAAACGGCCGCTCAAACATTTCTCCGGCGGCATGCGGAGAAGATTGGATCTGGCGGCTAGCCTCATTGCCCAGCCGCCGCTCATCTTCCTGGATGAACCGACGACGGGGCTGGATCCCAGGACGCGTTCCCAGATGTGGGATACGATCCGCCGATTGGTGAAAACCGGCTCAACGGTGCTGCTGACCACGCAGTACCTGGAAGAGGCGGATCAACTGGCAGACCGCATTGCGGTCATCGATTACGGACGGGTCGTAGCCGAGGGGACGGCGGATGAACTGAAGATGTCGGTGGGGACTTCCTCGCTGCACTTGACCGTCCAGGATGCAGTGGATATGGGCCGCGCCCGCCACACCGTGGAACAGGTGCTAGGCGTTCATGCTAACATATCGCCGGAAGCCGGAAAGATAACGGCGCCGATGGCTAATGCGGGTCTTGTTACAGACCTGTTGATTGAGTTGCGTACGGCAGGCATCGGCTTGTCCGAGATGAGCGTGCAGAAGCCGACCCTGGATGAGGTGTTCCTGACGATCACCGGCCACGGCGTGAAGGAAGACGATGCCCTATCGTCTAATGAATCCAACGATAGAGAGGTGACAAGAGTATGAGCAGCACGATCATGAAATCAGGGACGGAACGCCGGCTTAAGAACCGCACGAGTTTCGGTCAGACGGTTCGAAACTCGTTGACGATGGCCTACCGGGGTCTGCTGAAGCTCCGGCGCACGCCCGAGCAGTTGTTTGACGTTACGTTCCAGCCCATTATTTTCACGCTGATGTTCACCTATATTTTTGGCGGCGCCATCTCCGGCGACGTGGCCAGTTATTTGCCGGTCATCATTCCCGGCATCCTCGTTCAAACCGTGATTACGACCTCCGTCGTCACAGGCGTGCAGCTGCGCGAGGATATGGATAAAGGCGTATTCGACCGATTCAAGTCGCTGCCGATTGCGCGCATTGCTCCGCTTGCAGGCGCCCTGCTGGCAGATACCGTTCGTTATACCATTGCAACGGTGCTTACCTTTTCGATGGGATACGTCATGGGTTACCGCCCCGGCGGAGGCTTAGGTTACGTTGCTCTTGCCGCGCTGATCGTCATTGTATGCTCATGGGCCATCAGCTGGATATTCGCGTTCTTCGGCGTGATTGCAAGATCCGCCTCCGGCGTGCAGGGGATATCGATGATCGTGCTGTTTCCGCTCACGTTTCTCTCCAACGCGTTCGTGCCGGTAGATACGATGCCGGGTTGGCTGCAGTGGTTCGTGAACATCAACCCGATATCGCATCTGGTGACGGCTGTCCGGGATCTGACGAACTCCGGAACCGTGGGCTGGGATCTGACGATATCCTTGGTCGGCGCCGCGATCATCGTGGCGATTTTTGCTCCGATCACGGTTCGTGCATACATGCGCCGCACCTGATATTCTGGGGACACCTCCGGCTGTATCACCCATGCTGCCGGGGGAAGCAGCACTTCCGTCCAAAACGGAGTTGACATCGATTTATTAATTCACTATACTGTCTGTAATCTTATAAGCGACATACGTTGAAAGAGCCCAGTAGCAGCTTGGTCCCTGTTCTAGAAAGCCGGGGGCGATGGAACCCGGTACATACCAACGCAGCGAATTACACTCTGGAGTATCTCGGGTAATGCCGAGCGGAAACGGCGAACGATACCTCGTCTAATGAGCGGCATGAATGGCGCGCGGCAAGCGTTGCAGACCATTCGTGCAATCTGGGTGGTAACACGGTTATTAATCGTCCCTATGTCTGTAACAGACAAGGGGCGATTTTTTGTTTTTTCAACAGATGGGCGTTTCGTTATAAGGAAAAATTATGTATTGAAGGAGTGTTAACGCTGTGAATATTATCGACGAACTGGAATGGCGCGATGCGATCAACCAACAGACGGATGCCGAAGGCCTCCGGGAGCTTACGAATGAAAAGTCGATTTCGCTGTATTGCGGCGTGGATCCTACGGGCGACAGCATGCATATCGGTCACCTGATTCCCTTCATCATGCTCAAACGCTTCCAGCTTGCCGGGCATCGTCCGGTCATTCTGATCGGGGGCGCAACCGGCACCATCGGGGATCCAAGCGGACGTCAAACCGAGCGCTCCCTGCAGACGCTGGAGCAGGTTCAAGCTAACGTGGACGCGCTGACAGGACAAATGAAAAAGCTCTTCGTGACGGAGGGCGACAATCAAATCCGCATGGTCAACAACTACGACTGGACGCATAAGATCAACATTATCGAATTCCTGCGCGATTACGGGAAGAACTTCAGCATCAACTCGATGCTGGCGAAGGACGTGGTTGCGAGCCGGCTTGACAGCGGGATTTCGTTTACGGAATTCTCCTACCAAATCCTGCAGTCGGTCGATTACCTGCATCTGTACCAGCATGAGGACGTGCAGCTGCAAATCGGCGGATCGGACCAATGGGGCAACATTACAAGCGGACTGGATTTGATCCGGAAGAAGGAAGGACCCGAAGCCAAAGCCTTTGGCCTGACCATACCGCTCATGCTGAAGGCCGACGGCACGAAGTTCGGCAAAACGGCCGGCGGCGCGATCTGGCTTGACCCGAACAAAACGACGCCGTTCGAGTTCTACCAGTTCTGGGCGAACACCGACGACCGCGACGTCGTCAAATACTTGAAATACTTCACCTTCCTGACCAAGGAGCAAATTGACGAGCTGGCCGAAAAGGTGCAGAGTGAGCCGCATAAACGCGAAGCGCAAAAAACGCTGGCCGAGGAAATGACGAGATTCGTGCACGGCGAGGAGATGCTGGAGCAGGCCAAGCGCATCACGGCGGCTCTGTTCAGCGGCGATATTAAATCGCTCACGGCCGATGAGATCGAGCAGGGCTTCAAGGAGATGCCGACGTTCGAAGCGACGCCGGAAACGAAGAATATCGTGGACTGGCTCGTGGATCTGGGCATCGAGCCTTCCAAGCGGCAAGCGCGCGAGGATATCACCAAAGGCGCGATCTCGATGAACGGCGAGCGCGTCAGCGATTTGGGCCACGAGGTGACAGCCGACCAGGCGATTGGCGGCCGGTTTATCATCATTCGCAAGGGCAAGAAAAACTATAGTTTGGTGAAAATGTCCTAGAAGGGTAACCATCAGGGAAAAGGGGTCTCCCCGGACGAACGCACCCGCAAAAGCCGCTAAACACTGTTCATGTGCTTAGCGGCTTTTCGTATGATCAGGTTAGCCAGAATCTTCTGGTTGGCCTTTATATTAGAGATGAGAAAAACTTCGAAGGCTTACTCTCCTGATCTCGACAAAAAAATGCTGTATGCGGTCTGTCTTCGAGAGGGTACGCTGATTGTCGTTATTCTTTTATTTGAAAGTTTCTCTCTTTTAATAGGATAATATCTGTAGCGTTAAAGGAGGTAGATTATAGCATGAACATTCAACTGCAGACCGAGCTGTGCGATCGGTTTGGCATCCGTTATCCGCTTATATTGGCTGGAATGGCCGGGGGGCCGACAACCGTTGAGCTGGTCGCCGCCGTATCCAACGCAGGCGGGCTCGGCACGCTGGGTGCGGCTTATATGGAGCCGGCCGCCATTCGCCATAGCATCCAGGAAATCCGCAAGCGGACGGATAAGCCTTTTGCCGTCAACCTTTTTGCGTCCCGGGCCTCGGATCACCAGGAGCGAATCGAAGATGTTCAACAGGAGTTAAACCGGATGCGCGGCGACCTTGGCATTCCCCATGCGGGATCGGATCACGTAACAACGCCCGATTGGTTTGAGCAGCAATTCGCGGTTCTGCTCGAAGAGAAGGTGCCCGTTATCAGCACGGCATTCGGTATTCCGGATGAGCCCCTCATGCGGCAAGCGAAAGAAGCTAAGCTGCTTGTGGTTGCGATGGCAACCACGGTGCGCGAAGCTATCCTGGCCGAGCAAGCAGGCTGCGACGCCGTCGTTGCCCAAGGCAGCGAAGCGGGGGGACATCGGGGCACGTTTGATATTTCGGAGCACCCGATGGGGGCCCAAATCGGAACGTTTGCTTTGGTGCCGCAGATCGTGGACCGGGTCAAGATTCCCGTCATTGCCGCCGGGGGCGTCATGGATGGACGCGGACTCGTGGCCTCGCTTGTTCTTGGCGCCCAAGCCGTTCAGATGGGGACGCGGTTTCTGACGGCGGCCGAATCGGGTGCGCATGAGGTTTACCAGCAAGCGCTGCTTTGCAGCACGGAAGAGAGCACGGTCATTACCAAAGCGTTCTCGGGGCGGCCGGCGAGAGGCATCCGCAATGCTTTCATTAAGCAATGGGATGCAAGCGGCTTAGAGCCGCTGCCTTTTCCTACGCAGAATACGGTGACCCGCGACATACGAAATGCCGCCAATCGCCAAAGCAATCCGGAATATATGTCCTTATGGGCAGGGCAAGGCACAAGAGGGCTCACTTCGGGGCAACCGGCAGCAGATATCGTAGCCGAGACGATCCAAGAAGCGCTGTTGATTTGTCCATATCGCAACTCCGTCGATGAGAGCTGAGAGAGGTTATGCGTCAAAACTTAAGAAATTCATCATGCAGCAGGCCGCCTAAGGAAGAACCTTTGGGTGGCCTGCCTGCCTTTTTGTCAGAAAGCGTAAGTATCTCGCCAAACTTGAAGGATGGCTTAATCATCATATAAAACCTTCTCACTAATTTCGACACTTCGACCGTTCAGTCGGAATCGCTGCATTACGTTGTTCCGGCGCAACACCCATCACCTCGCTTTTGGATCGGACTCTTGTTAAAGCCCTTATAAAATCTTTCATCGTATGCCCAACCCGTCCAATCATGCTTCTGGTTCGACTGCAGTGAGCGGAGGTAGCGGTTAAGAGGGAAAACCCTGCATCCGTCGAACACTTAAACATAGTAAACAATAAGTTGAAAACTGCTGCAATGACGGCATAACGGGGGTTATGATGTCCACGACGATTTTGTCCACGAAATTATACATTCCTTCTCCACGGTCCCAAGCTGTCCTTCGTCCCAGGCTGATCGAACGTTTGAACGAGGGGCTGCGTCTGCACCGGAAGCTGACCACGATTTCGGCCTCTGCCGGGAGCGGCAAAACCACGCTGCTCAGCCAATGGATCGGGGGCTGTCCGCATCCTGTTGCCTGGCTGTCCTTGGAAAAGGAGGATCGTGAGCCATCCAGATTTTTCGCTTACCTCTTGGCTGCCCTGCAAACCATCGGGGTTGATGTCGGAGAGAGGATGGTGAGTACACTCCAGGCTCCCTCACCGCATCCTCTGCCAAACGAAGCCATCGTTATGGCCATGCTGAATAAAATCACGGCCAAACCGGACCGTGTCATCCTTGTGCTTGACGATTACCACGTCCTTGATTCCAAACCGATAGACCGCGCTCTTGGCTTTCTCATTGAGCACATGCCGCCGCAGATGCATGTGGTTATCGCCAGCCGCAAGGATCCCGATCTGCCCGTGGCCCGGCTCCGTGCAAGGAACCAGCTGACGGAAGTACGGACACCGGATTTGCGGTTCACTTCCACTGAAACCTCCGAATTCATGTGGCATGTGATGGGGCTGGACCTGTCCGGGGAGGATGCAGCGCTTGTTGCATCCCGTACGGAAGGCTGGATCGCCGGCCTGCAGTTAGCGGCGCTGTCCTTGCAGGGCCATCCAGACGCTGCGGGCTTTATACGATCCTTCAGCGGCAGCCACCGCTACGTACTGGACTATTTGATTGAAGAAGTGCTGGAGCGGCAGCCTGAGAGCGTGCAGGATTTTTTGCTGCGCACTTCCATTCTCGACCGGCTGTGCGGTTCCTTGTGCGAGTACGTTTTGCATAGGGAGGACGGTGATTCCCCGACGGCCGCCGTTTCCGGACAAGAAACCCTGGAGTACCTGGAACGCGCCAATCTGTTCATCGTTCCGCTAGATAACGAGCGGAGCTGGTACCGGTATCATCATTTGTTCTCGGATGCGCTGCGGCAACGCCTGTCCCGAAAAGGCAACGATGCCGAAGACGGGAAGAGGATCGTGACCGAACTGCATCGGCTTGCCAGCGACTGGCATGATCGTCATGATTTTCGGCTGGAGGCTTTCCAGCATGCGGCTGCTGCCCAGGACGTGGATCGCGCCGCGCGTCTGATTGAAGGGGAGGGGATGCCCCTGATCTTCCGTGGAGCGATCCACCCTGTGCTCGATTGGCTGGATTCCCTGCCGAAGGCGGAAATGGACGCAAGGCCCGCGCTTTATGTCATGCACGCCTCCGCTCTGCTGATGGTCGGCCAAATGAGCGGTGTCGAACGCAAACTTCAAGCCGCCGAGATTCATTTGCCAGCCGAGGATGACGGCAATATGCGTGATCTCATAGGACATATTGCCTCCATACGTGCGACGCTTGCCGTCAGCAAGCATCAGCCGGAAGCCATTATGACGGAATCGCGACGGGCCTTGGAATATCTAAGTCCGCATAATCTGCCTGTCCGCACGGCCTCGATGTGGACGCTGGGATACGCTTACCAGCTCCGGGGCGATCGTGCCGCGGCAGGGCAGGCTTATCATGAGGCCGTTGCTATCAGTCAGAAGATCGGACATTTCATGATCGCCATGATGGCAACGCTCGGAATTGGACTTCTTCAGGAAGCGGATAATCAATTATATGCAGCCGCCGTGACCTATCGAAGCGTTCTGGAGTTGGCGGGTGACCCTCCGCCGCCGGCTGCATGCGAAGCGCATTTGGGCTTGGCCCGAATCTGCCGTGAGTGGAATGACCTCGATGCCGCTGAACGGCATGGGCTGAAGGCCCTTCAATTAGCCGCGCAGTTTGAACAAACGGACAGAGCCGTAGCATGCGAGGTGTTTCTCGCGAGGCTGAAGCTAGAGCGGGGTGCGGTGAGCGAAGCCGCCGCCATGTTAGCTAAGGCGGATTGCCTCGCCCGTCAGCAGCAGTTCATGAATCAGCTCCCCTTCATTGCCGAAGCGCAGGTCCTTGTCCTGCTTCAACAAGGAAATTTCAATGAAGCCTCCCAGCTGGCGCAGGAGCATGGGCTCCGTCTCAGCCAGGCCAGGGTTTTGTTGGTTAAAGGGGATGCGGGGGCCGCCCTGACGATCATCGAACCCTTGCGCGCGCAGATGGAAGCTAAGGAATGGGCCGACGAGCAGCTCAAGGTCATGGTCGTGCTGGCCCTGGCTCTGCATGCCCAGGGCGATAGGCTGAAAGCTGCCCGGATCGCCGCAAATGCTGTGGCGATGGCCGAGCCCGGCGGTTTTATCCGGTTATTCGTCGATGAAGGGCCACCGATGCAGGAGCTGCTCAGAGCAGCATCTGCCAGCCAACCGATACGAGAGGCAGCCGGAACCCAAGCGATGCATGATTATCTGGAGAAGCTGCTGCATGCTTTTGAGATTGAAGGACTGGAAAGCGCGGGCAAGTCCTCTCCAAGCCAGCTTCAGCTTGCGGAGTCTCTGATCGAGCCCCTGAGTCGGCGGGAATTGGAGGTGCTGCGTCTCATCGCCCAAGGACTGTCCAATCGACAGATCAGCGAAAAGCTTTTT
>NZ_AEXS01000072.1:0-28166 GCF_000204455.1 Paenibacillus sp. HGF5
CACGGACGGAACCCTCTCGATCGGCTCCATTGCGTTCACCCCGGACGGGCAGCATGTACTCATGCTTGCCAGCGATCTCAGCTGCGGGTTTGCCACGCTGACCAAAATCCACCTGGTTCCGCTCTCGGGCGGAGAAGCCCGCGTCCTCTTCACGGACATGGACGTTCAGCTCGGGCACGCCGCGGTCAGCGACATGAGAGCCGGAGCGGGAACGCCTCCCCTGTTCAGCAAGGACGGCCGATCGGTTTACGTCCAGCTCAGCCAGGATGGGGGCGTCCATATTGGACGTTTTGCCTTGGACGGCTCCTCCTTCGAGCTTGTGGTGGCAGGTGAACGCGAGGTGTACCAATTCGCACTGACACCGGAAGAGAACGTGATATTTGCCGCTGCCGACCCGCTGCAGCCTGGCGATCTGTTCAGCTTCACTACAGGCAGCAACAAGGAACGCCGTCTGACGAACTGCAATGAGGAGCTGTGGAACGAGCTTACGTTAAGCACGCCCGAGTCCTTTACATTCCGTACGTCGGACGGCTGGCCAATCCAGGGCTGGATCATGAAGCCTGCCGGCTACGCGGAAGGCGCCAAGGTCCCGGCCGTGCTGGAGATTCATGGCGGTCCGCAAGCCATGTACGGACACACGTTTATGCATGAGTTCCAGCTGCTGGCAGCAGCCGGCTATGCCGTTTTCTATACCAACCCGCGAGGCGGCCATGGATACGGTCAAGTCCACGTCAATACCGTCAGAGGCGATTACGGCGGGCGGGATTACCAGGATCTGATGGAAGCCGTGGATTATGTTGTGAATACCTACACTTATATCGACGCTTCCCGTCTCGGCGTGACCGGCGGCAGTTACGGCGGCTTCATGACCAACTGGATCGTCGGTCATACCGACCGGTTCCAGGCTGCGGTAACCCAGCGCTCGATATCGAACTGGATTTCCTTCTACGGCGTCAGCGATATCGGGTATACCTTTACCCAGGATCAAATCTGGGGCAATCCTTGGGACGATCTCGACAAGCTGTGGAAGCACTCCCCGCTCGCTTACGTGAAGAATGTCAGCACACCGCTGCTCATCCTTCACGGCGAACAGGACCTCCGCTGCCCGATCGAGCAAGGGGAGCAGCTGTTTATCGCCTTGAAGCGACTGGGCCGTGAAACTCAGCTGATTCGCTTCCCCGGCGCGGATCATAACCTGTCCCGTAGCGGCCATCCGCATCTGCGGGTCAAACGCTTGAGTCATATCGTCCGCTGGTTCGTGAAGCATATCGAAAGATAACATCAAAGAAAAACCATCCCTGTGCGAGCTGGCGCAATGAACGCTCGACAGGGATGGTTTTTTTGTGTTGGTTCATCAAACAGGACCGTACATCGTCTCTCCTGCTACAACAGTCTCCCGGACCACCATGCCCGATCCGTCCGTATCGCAGTCGAACAGCGTCAGGTTCGCCGGGCTCCCGATCGCAAGCCCGCCCAACTGCGGCATATCCAGCACTATAGCCGGGCGGACCGTGACCGCGCTTACCGCTTCCGCCAGCGTCATATCCGTATAGCGGATCGCATTGGCAATGCCAACCTCCAGCGAAGAAGCCGATCCGGCCAGTATCGCCGGATTTGCTACCGTATGCAGACGCCCGTCCGCCGTCAGCTCGACTTCGCCTCCGATGAGGCTGCTGTACCTTCCGGGAGCCATGCCGCCGAACATGACGGCATCGCTGACAAGCACCGCTTTGTCCCGTTTTGCCCGCAGCATCGCTTTCAGCACTGGGGGCGCCAGATGGTGGCCGTCCGGTATAAAGGTGGCCCATAACCGGTCGTCCGCCAGCTGGTTCCAGATATAGTTGGGGTGGCGCGGCAAAACAGGCTGCGAGCCGTTCCCCAGATGCGTCGAAACCGTTGCCCCTGCCTGCACCGCCCGATCGATCTGCTCGCCGGTTGCCATCGTATGCCCGATCGCGACGATAACACCTGCCTTGACTACCTTCTCTATAAATGGAACCGAGCCTTCGCGCTCCGGCGCGAGGGTCACCATCCGGATAAGCCCGCCAGCCGCATCCTGAAGCCGTTGAAACTCATCCCAATCCGGATTCCGGATATACTCCCTCGGATGCGCCCCGCGACTGCCGTCTTCATCGGAAAGATAGGGGCCTTCCATATGAATGCCGACAATCGAGGCGCTCCCGAACTGCTTGGACCCGGCATACTTGGATAATGCCTGAAATGCTTGACGCATCCGGTCGTAGCTGCCCGTGATGACCGTCGGCAAGTATGCGGCGACCCCGCACCGATGCAGCGCCCTCGTCACGCCTTCAATGTCGCTTTGCGACGTCACGGTTCCATTCAAATCGTATCCGCCGAAGCCGTTGACCTGTACATCGATCCAGCCGCTGCTGATCCAGGGCAGCAACGCCGTCTTATCCCCTTGACCTAACCGTCGTATAGCCGCGATCCGTCCGTCTGACGACTCTACCTCAACCGGCTCGCCGGTATGCGGGAGCTTTCCACGCCACATCATAGGTGCCCCCTGCCTAAGCCCATTGATATATCGGCGCTGCCGATGCTTTATCCAGATACAGCATCCAGCTGGGATGCGTCTTCAGGATGGTAGCCGGCACCCGGTTATCGACCCCGCCTTGAATCGTATTCTGGATGGCTGCCGCTTTCGCCTGATGAGGCACGACCGATACGATATGGCGGCTCTTCAAAATCTGCTTGACCGTCATCGTAATCGCCTGTTTGGGCACTTCCTCATTCGATGCAAACCAGCCTTCCCTTACCTGCTGGCTCTTACATGTATCGCTGAGATTCACGATCGTATAAGGCGAATCGTTATCAAAATCGGCCGGCGGATCATTAAAGGCAATATGCGCGTTCTCCCCGATCCCGATCAGGGCCAAATCCACGGGCGCTTTGACGATTTCCTCGTTCAGCCGCTTCACCGTTTCCTCAGGATCGCCCTCCCCGTTGATGAGCCAAGCTTGGCCGACGCTCGCATATTTCAGGAAGCGCTCCTTCAAGTACTTGCGAAAGCTCGCCGGATGGGATTCCGGCAGCGCGATGTATTCGTCCAAATGGAACATTTCGATTCGTTCCCATTCCAGATTCAGCTTCACGAAGTGCGACAAAAACTCAAACTGCGACGCGCCCGTCGACAGGACGATTCGCGCTTTTCCTTTCTCCGCGATTGTATCGCGGAGAATGACCTCGCAAGCGCGGGCCGCCTCCAAGCCTGCCTGATCCGCATGTTCCAAGATGTTCAACTGCATAATGATAATTCCTCCTTGTTGTACAACATTGTAGAAATGTAAGCCATTAGGCCAGAACGCTGCTATTCATAAATTCCTCCAGCCTCACCATGCGTTTTTCTACGCGGGAACGCTCGGCGGCAAACGCCATCAGATGACTCTGGATCGACGCTTGGGCAGAGGTTGTGCTGTTATGCTGTCCCTTGGATTGAACCGACTTCACAAAATCGGCGATCAAACGCATATCCCCGCCGCCATGGCCTACATGGCCTTCCGGATCGACGAGCTGGATCACTTCCTGCTTGCCGCTGCCGAAACGGCGGATCTCGATCTCATTAGTCTCCATCGTGGCCCGTATTTCGCCTTCGGTGCCCATTAGCTTGATGGTACGGTTGCATTTCTCCGTGAACGCGCTCATCGTGAACACCGCCGTAATGTCATGCTCGAACTCCATGCTGACGACCTGATGATCCACGACGTCGTTATCGCAGTGGTACACGCACCGGCCAAAAGGCCCCTCCAGCATCGCTTGGTAACGCGCTTCGTAGCTCGGGTCGTTGCTCGCGGCCTCGCCTTTCCAGCCCGCATTCTCGATCAAATACGTATTCGGCGCATAATACTGACATTCGTGCGATACCGGGCATCCATCCAGGCAGCGCTTCGGCGCGCCGGGCGGAGCCGACTCCGGACGGAAATGCGACAGGTGGCCATAGGAGGCCACGCTTAGGCACCGGCCTCCCGCCAGCCATTGCATGATGTCCAAGTCATGGCAGGATTTGGCCAAAATCATCGGGCTGGATGACTCGCTGTTATTGAAATATCCCCGCACATACGAGTGGGCCTGGTGCCAATAGCCGACGTTCTCGTTGTGCTGGATCGACATCAGGCGGCCGATTCGTCCTTCATCGAGCAGCCGTTTAAGCTCTTGGAAAAAAGGCGCATACCGGAGAACATGGCAAATCGTTAACGTACGGTCGAAGGCTTCCGCCTGCCGGCCCATATCGATGCATTCCTGCCACTCCGGAGACATCGGCTTTTCCAGCAGCACATGGTACCCGGCCGCCAGCGCCTTCATGGTCGGCTCATAGTGGTCCCGGTCTCTCGTGCAGATGAAGACCGCATCCGATTGACGGGGTCCGGCAAACAGCTCATTCCAGCTCGTAAAGCATTGCTCATCCGCTATCCCGAACTTCGCTTGGCAGCGGCTGCGCCGCACCTCATCCGGATCGGCAACGGCAACAATCTGCATCTCCTCCGGTCGCTGGAGCGCATAACCGCTGTAAATCATGCCGCGAAGGCCGGCTCCGACCAGCGTGACCGTCATTGGTTTTGGTTTACTCATGTTCTTCCACTTCCTTTCCCTCTAGTTGCCTACGATTTTCTCTCCGCGATGAGTTCAGCTCGGAGGGATCAAGCATCTTGAAAATGCCGGGAAACACGACGCTCATCGCTTCCTCCTCCTCGAACTGCCGCGCCCTGACCAGATCGGCTGCGCTGCTCACAGGATGAATGGCCGTAATCGTGCCGATTCTATGGTCAACCTCCGCGGCAAGCTGCACATACAACCCTTCCCGACCCACCGTATAGAACGGGACCGCTCCTGCCTGCCACTCATCAAAGTGGGAGATAACCTCCATGCACCGGATGACATCGTACGTGCGCAGCGCAGCCAAACTGTCCCCGAGCCAGATCAAATCATCGGCAAGCTTATGCAGCACCCCAAAGTAGGAATGCGCTGGTTTCCCGTATATCGGATAAGGCTCATGGGGACCGACGCCGGACGTATTCAGCACCAGTACCGCACGGCCGGATCGGCAGGTTTCCTGAATCCAGACCCAATGCGCTTTCAGCTGGCGGGTCCCTCCCCGCCAAACGGCAACGGTCAGCGGCCGCCTTCGTTCGGCTGTATCCTCGGCCAGTCGGAATACATAACCGCTGTTCATGATGCCCTCCTGCGACCACCACAAGCGATAATCGGCCTCAAGGCCCTCCACTGCGCCCAGCCCAATGATGCGCGGGTTCAATTCGCAAGGCTTCCGGGAGGCGTAAATCTTCTCCTTCAGCCACTGCCTTGCTTGATCCCGTCTTTGCTGCTTCGGCAGCAGCGAACGGGCTGCTTCCAGCTGGTTGCAGCGATCGGTATTGAAGTCCCGGATCGTCCTTGCGTCGGCCTTATCCCGGTACACCTGACCGCTGGGACTGCACCACAATTGTTCCGGAGGCAGCGCCTCTATCTTCATGGCATCGTTGGGAACAGCCTTTACCTCAAGATGCCGGACGAAAAATGCCGCCGCTGCCGCGGCCATCCGGTCTGTATAGCGGTGCGTCGAGGCGTCGGTCACAAGCTGCAGGTCGCCCGTGTGACCGAGCAGCTCCCAGAAGCGCCTGCAGCGATCAACGGTGCGCCGCGTGCCTTCAATCGGGAAAAAATCGTATTCCGCCGCCAACACGATCAGCGGCTTCGGTGCAAAAGCGATGAGCAGATCCTCATGGTCGTAACCCAGCCCTGACAGGCCCGGCCATACCTGCTCGGCATCCTGCACGCCGCCGGCATGCATGTACAGCTGCCGGTTCATGATGAAGGTGGCGGGAGCCGCCGCCGCAATGCGTTCATCGCAGACCATCATCATGGCCGTCTGCGTTCCGCCGCCGGAATTTCCCGTTACGCCGATCCGCGACGGATCGACCTCGGGCCGCTCGCACAAGTAGTCGATGGCACGCATGGCATCGTGAACGAAATATCGTGCTACGCTGTCGCCGAGCATATGGCACTGAACGCCGTACTGCTGATGCTCCTTCGTTCCCCATATGACGCTCCCTGCCCGATCCTCGAAATCATGAAGGCTAAGGCGCTCGCCCTGCCCGATCGGATCGATGGCCAGCACGATGATGCCCGCCCGGACGAAGTGCTGGATGACGCGCTGATAATAGGCATCATGCTTCGCCCCCAGCTCGTGCCCGCTCAGAAACAGGACGGCCGCGGAGCGTTCTTCCCGGTGATCGGGCAGATACAGATTCGACGTGACATCATACCCCGGGAGGGACTCGAACATAACCTTCTCTACTTGAAATCCGGTTCCGCGAATGCTTCCCGTTGTGCGTCCGTTAAATAGGGATTCGGTTCTGCCACCTGACATGTTGCCGGCGTCCCCCGCGGACCAGCGCGAACGTTCCTTAAGCGGAGAGCCGTCAGGCGATGTTTCCTCCCCGAAGGCCGCCCCTTCCTCCCTTTCCGGGTTCGCGAATGCATCGGGAAGACCGCCGATGGACTTCAGGAAGGCTGCCTTTATGTCCTCCTGCCGCTCTCTTGCCGCCTCGGCCGTGACGATGGAATCGCGGATAGCATCCCCGGCGGCAAATGCGGCATCGGAACGCTCGAACACATGCGCTTTCAACTGATCCCGCGTGTCGTATAACGTGCAGACATGCTGCTCCAGTTCCTGAACGCTGTTCATCTCGATGAACTCCCGTTGACGAGCGTCGGCGAAACGTCCGGCAGCTTCATCGCCCGGCCTTCGGCAATGGAGCGATTGGCCGTGGCGCCGATCAGAAGGGATTCGGCACCTACCGAGCTGTCGGCTTGTTGGCCTAGCGGATCCTCGATCCCGCCTTCGAACAGCGCCTTGCGCAGCTTCGCATCCCCGCCGCCGTGACCGGCGGCCGATGTATTGACCTCGACCAGCTCCTCCGTGCCATCGGCTCTAAAAATATGAATCCGGCTCGCTTCCCCTTGCTTCATATCCGCGTTGCTGTATACATTCGAGACCTCAATCCGGCCTTTGCTGCCGTTGATCGCGGCGCGCCAACCCTCATACGGGCTATAGGCGACGAGGGAATAGGTCAGCATCGCATCATTGTCATACCGGACATTGACCGACATCGTGTCATAAATGTCGATCCGGCCGTCAAACAGGCAGCGGTCCCGCAAATAGCCGTCGGCTTCTTCCGCCTGGCGATAGTATTTTTCAAGAAACGGATCCTTTTCGATATCCATATAGAACTCGCACTCGTCTTTCCGGTGGCAAGTCAGGCATCGTTCTCCATGGTCCTGCCGATCGTCCCCGTACACCCGTCTCGTCCCAAACGCATGAACTTCCGCGGGACGGCTGTTCATCCACCAGTTCACGATGTCGAAGTGATGCGTGGACTTGTGAACCAGCAGCCCGCCGCTGTTCTTCATCTCGGCATGCCATCTGCGGAAATAGTCCGCGCCATGCCGGCGGTCCAGAAACCACTCCAGATCAATATGGTAAACATCTCCGATGACTCCTTGCAGCAGCAGTTCCTTCACGGTCGCAAAATATGGCGCAAACCGAAGGTTGAACGTGACCGTCACCTTCTTGCCGCTCTCCGACTCCGCCTGCAGAATCTCTCGGCACTTGTCTTCGTCAATCGTCATCGGCTTCTCGCTAATGACGTCGCAGCCTGCCCTCAAGGCTTTCACGATATAGGTATGATGCGTGTAATCCGTACTCGCCACGATCACGACATCCGGCTTCGCGGCGGCGATCATTCCGTCAAAATCATCGTAGACGGGGATTCCCCCGCACTCCTCGCTCAGAAAGCGCGCCCGCAACGGATTGGCATCATACACGCCTTCAAAGGCAAGGACGCCTCTCCAGTCGGTAACCATCGGCTTAGCAAACATATACAGCGCTCTCGATCCAGCGCCGACCAGCACGTACTTCTTCATGTCGTAAGTTCCTCCTTCAGCCTTTCATCCCTGTCGAAGCGATGCCTTGAACAAATTGCTTCTGCGCGAACAGATAGACGATGACGACCGGCAGCGTCGTAATAACGGCCCCCGCCATCAGCAGCGCTTGATTGACGTTCTCCGATTTCAGGTAGAGCAAGCCGAGCGGCAATGTGTACAACTCCTTGTCTTGCAGGTAAATCAGCGGGCCCAGCGTGTTGTTCCACGCGCCCATGAAGGTGAATACGCCCAGCGCGGCCAGCGCCGGCTTGCACAGCGGCAGATAAATTTTGAAGAATATGCCCGGCGGGCTGCAGCCGTCGATCGTAGCCGATTCATACAGCTCTTTGGGCAAGGATTTAATGAATTGATGCATCAGGAAAATACCGAATGCCCCGCCCAGAAAGCTGGGCACGATCAAAGGGTAATACGAATTCAACGCCCCGAATTCCTTCCAGATGAAATAGGTCGGGATCATGGTCACTTGCGACGGAATCATTAGGGTAGCCAGCATGATCATATAGATGAGCCCCCGCAGCCGAAAGGTAAACATCGCGAGCCCGAAGGCCACGAAAGCGCTGGAGACCAAGGATCCCACCATCTCGATCGAAACGATGAAAAAGCTGTTCAAGGTATATCGGCCGAAGTCGACTTTATTCCATATCGTCACATAGTTATCCCAATTCAGCGGATTCGGGATGAGCTGCGGCGGCATCTGCGAGATGGCGCCAACCGTCTTCAGCGACGTGGACAGCATCCATATGAACGGGAACACCATGAAAACCGCACCGGCAATCAGCAGCAGGTACATCAGCACCTTAAGCAAGGGGTGAGTCGTCTTAGTCATAGTGCACCCACTTTTTCTCGAAATACTTCTGGAACAACGTGAAGCCCAGGATGATGACAAACAGCAGCCAGGCCGTTGCCGATGCCGGTCCCATTTTGAAGAGCAGGAACGCGTCCCGGTACACCAGCAGATTCGGCACCATATTTCTCTCCGGTATGCCCGTGGTGATGGAGCCGAACAGACCGAGGAACACGTCGAATGCCTGGAATGCCGAGATGGTAGACAAAATCATGACGAGATACACCATCGGCGTCACCATCGGGAACACCACCTTCGTCAGCTGCTTCCAGCCATTGGCGCCATCAATCTGCGAGGCTTCCAGCACCTCTTTCGGAACGTTCTGCATGCCGGCCAGAATCATGATCATGGATTGGCCCACGCCCTTCCATACCTGAACGATCGCGATGCTGGAGATGACCATCAGCCAATGGCTGCTGTCAATCCATTTAACGGGGGCAAGGCCGACAGACTCCAGCACCCAGTTAATCACGCCGTATTGATAGTTGAACATCCACACCCAGACCACGCCGCCCGCGATCCACGGAGTCACGACGGGGAGGAAATAGAACAACCGGAACAAGCCCTTGGCCCGGATGGCCTGATTCAGCATGAATGCGATCACGAATGCCATTAACGTCTGAATCGGCACGAAGATGAGCGCAAAGACAAACACGTTCCGAATGGACACCCAGAACTCGTGCTTGTTCAGGACCCGCACCCAGTTGTCCAGCCCGATCCACCGCGGCGGGTTAAACAAATCCCACTCCGTGAAGGAAATATACGTGGAGAATAAGATCGGAAATAAGAGAAAAACCACGACATTGATGACAAACGGCAATGTGAAGATATAACCCCAGTATCCTTGTTTCTGCATGACACACCTGCCTTTCGTTAACGGAGCAAAGGATGCAATCCGACACGTCGCCAAGACTGCATCTCCCTGATCCCATGAAAGTTATTTACCGGAGTCCAGCACATCCTGAACCTTGGCATGAATATCCTTCACGCCGTCTTCCACCGAAACATTGCCCACCATGATTTCATTGACCACCTGCTGCACCAGAATGCGCCATTCGCTCCAGGTAGCATTCTCATCCAGGGTAACGCCGCCTTCGTTAATGCCGTCCGTGAAAGCCGCTTTGTTCAGAGGTTTGGTTGTGCTGTCCTTCAACTGATCCAGCGCCGACTTCTTCACGGGCAGCGTGGATCCCGTCTTGACGATGATATCCTGCACTTCATCGCCGAGGTAATATTTCAGGAACTCCCAGGCGGCATCCTTCGATTCCTGCTTCGCTCTGGAGGAGACCAGCCACGTGTTGGCTACCATCGGAACATAGCGCTTGCCGTCAACCCCTTTCGGAATTTTGACGACATCCCAGTTCGTATCGGCAAAGCTCTCGTTCATATTCACCTGCAGGCTGTATTGAAGGAAATACATCGCGGCCTTGCCGCTCGCGAATACTTCGAGCTCGCCGCCGTTCGCTTTCAAGTAATCGATATCGGCAAAATAGCCTTGATCCAAACCGTCATACAGCTGCTGTAATCCGGCCGCGGTTTTGGGATCGTCAAACCGCGATTTCGTCAGGGTGTCGTCCAAAGCCGAGCCGCCCGCCTGCTTGATCCAAGGAAACCAGCCGTTGGTTATGGAAAAGGAACCGATGAATCCGAATTGGCTGGTTTGGTCTCCTTCCTTGATCGTCAGCTGCTTGGAGGCTTCAATGAGGTCGTCAAAGGTCCAGTCGTCGGTCGGTACCGGCACGCCGGCCTTCTCGAAGACATCCTGGTTGTACGCTAGCGCAATCGGGTTAATGCCGTGGGGGACGCCCCAGATCTTCCCTTCCGGCGTTTTGGCGGAGAACAGGCCGTCGATGTATTCGTCCGCTTTCAGGTCGGATTCAATGTAGGAGGACAAGTCCTCTGCCACGCCTCGTTCCCCGTAGCTAAGTATGGTGGCGTTCTCTTGGAACCAGACGTCCGGCATCGTGTTGCCTGCAATCTGCGTGGCGATCTTGGACGTAAAGTCCCCCCAGGGCGCTTCTTGGATTTCAACGTTGATGTGGGGGTGGGACGCAATAAAACCGTCGATAATTTCTTTACTCGTCACCTCATAGCTGCCAGGGAGCCCAATCTTGAGCGTCACCTTCTCTTTGCTGCCTTCCGCTTCCCCCGGTGAGACCTCCCCATCGGTTGACCCGCCGGATGAGGAGCAAGCGGTGAACATCATCATAAATGCCAGCATCAAAGAGATTACCTTTACCTTTCTTGACATTGAAAACCCTCCTTTTTGAGTTACAAATAGAAATAACGTGTTTTCTGCTCCAGCTCATTCCAAAGGCATTCATTCTATAGTAATCGATTTCTGTAACGAGTATAGCATGGAAGCCCTTTCTTGAATAGAGTTTTCTATGCTCTCATCGATTATTTTTATGCTATAAGTCTGAATTTGAGCGTTATATAAGGTATTCCGAGGTTTTACAGGAATTGTTTCCCACATGCTGAATCAAGAAACGGATAGGAAAAAAGTTAGTAATCGATATCTTTATTAACAACAAATAAAGCCCGAGCGTTTTTGAAATGCCCGGGCCTTATGCCATCCTTGTATTCACTTGTTCTCCCGAATATCCCGGACCGATTTTCGCTCCAGCAATTTAGGCTGCAGCATGACATCAAACATCGGGCTATCGTCGCCCTTCATCATATCAAGCAGCATTTTGCAGGCCATCTTCCCCATCTCGTAATCGGGCTGCTTAATCGTTGTGAGCGGTGGATGAATCATCTGCCCCACGTCAATGCCGTCAAATCCCATTACCGAAATCTGCTCCGGCACCTGGATGTCCCGCTGTGACAATTCGTTGATCACCCCAAAGGCCATCATGTCATTGCACGCAAATATCGCCGTCGGCTGCGGCGAATGTTCCAGCAGTCTCTGCGTGAGCTGCTTGCCTGTATCGAATTCGGTTATCGCATTATACACTTCCTCGGTCGGGGACTCGACCACCAGCGGTTTGAGACCTGCGTCCTTCATCGCCGACATATAGCCCTGATGAATGCTTCGGCGGCTTGGGCGATCCAGCTTGGAAGTGACGTAACCGATGCGCGCATGCCCCTTCTCCTGCAGATGCTTGGTAGCGATGTAACCGGCCTTGTGGTAATCGAACTCGATCTGGTTAATGTTGTCCTCATCGATCTTCTGATCGATGGCGATGACGTTCAGGCCAAGGTTCATCAGCTGGGTCAACTGGCTCTTATCCTTGGAGATCGAAGAGATGATCAGGCCTTTGACCTGCTTCTCCATGATCGTCCTTAAATATTCGTCCTCCAGCGCCGGATCTTGCAGGGAATTGCATACGATAACCGTAAAATTATTCTGCCGCGCCACCTCTTCGATCCCGAATATGACGGAAGAATAAAATGGATTCACAATAGAAGGAATGATGATTCCGATCGTATTACTGCTATTCTTCTTCAGCTGTTTGCCAAACATATTTGGAATATAATTGGACTCCTTCGCGATTCGCTGGATACGTTCTTTAAGCTCCTTGCTGACAGGATAACTGCTGTTGCTTAACACGCGCGAAACCGTTGCCGAAGAAACGTTTGCCATCTTCGCTATATCATGTATCGTGGTCGGCTTCTTCATAGGATCCCTCACTTATAGTAATCGTTTACTATTGTAAAGTATACAAATAGCTGACATATAAAGCAATAAACCGATGAAAATATCCATAGCGCTCACGCCCCGTTACATCCGCAGATCCCAATTTCTCGGCTCTAGTCCTATTGCCCGGAACGCTAAGTTCAGCCGCTGGATGCGACGAACGCCAAAATCGATTAGTTCTCCGTGCTCGCAAACAAAAAAAGACCGCCGGGTCATCCCCGGCGGCAAATATATTGGTGGAAGGAATTTCATCGTTCAGTAGGAACAAGGAGCAGCTAAAAAATGACTGAGACTGGAATTACACCTCAGGCGTTCCGTAGGTTGCGAACCAACCCTTGATCGTATCGAAATCATCCGTAAAGGACAGAGAGAGCAGCAGCAGTACGCGGGCTTGTTGAGGACTCAGGTTGTCGCCTGAAATGATGCCCTCTCCGCCGCCGTATACGCTTCCGGAGCCTGTACGGGTCGTAGTTACGAAGACCACCCCCTTTTCAATGGCTTCTTTGCGGGCAGCGCTCATCTCTCTCGAGATGCCGCCTGCGCCGGTACCGGAGGTGACGATGCCTTTAGCTCCATCTGCCACAAAGCCTTTGATCGCGCCGCCGCCGGCCTCTTGATAAGAAACCGCAATTTCGACCTTCGCCAGATCCTCTTTCGTGATTTTGCTCAGATCAAACACCGGCTTGCCCTGACCTTCCTCTTTCATTGCACGGAGGGGAGCCCGGTAGATACGGATATTCTCGTCATCGATATATCCGATCGCGCCCAGCATAGGCGTTTCGAACGTGTCGGTGCGGTAGTCATTGGTCTTGGTTACGCCGCGCGCCAGATGAATCGTGTCATTCAGCATCAGCACCGTGCCGAAGGATTCCGTCCGGCCGCTTCCGGCAAGCTTGATGGCATTGTACAGATTCGCTTGGGCATCGGAACCGATTACCGTCCACGGTCTCATGGAACCCGTGATAACGACGGGTTTGTCGCTTTGCACCGTCAGATCGAGGAAGTACGCAATCTCTTCCATCGTATCCGTCCCCGTCGTTACAACGACGCTATCGTACACTTCCAACGCCTTGTCGACGGTCCGGGAAAGATCGTATAAATCGGCCATGGTATAAGCGCTCGACCCGGAGTTGCCGAACTGGAGCGTGCTGATATCCGCAACCTTGTCCGTATTCGGAAGCTCGCCTACCATATCTTCAATCTTCAGCGTACCTGCCCGATAGGATTGAAAGCTGGTTGCATCCGTCGATTGGCCCGCCAAAGTGCCGCCAGTCGCAACCACCAGCACGTTCGGCTTCGCCGATTGTTTAGAGGCCTCCGACAGGGGAGGAACCGTCGTATTCCTACCTGGCGCCGCAGGGGTTTGCACGGGTGAAACCGCACTTACCGTCCCTTTCACTTCCGTGACCGTCGCAGCATGTGCCCCATACGTTCCAACAGGCGATAAAGAAATCACAAAAGCAGTGAATGCAGCGGTACTCCATACTGCTAACGGGCGTTTCGACTTAGGTTTCATCATGGCACTCTCCTCTGATGTTTATGTAATATTATATAACATAAATCTATGTATTCGTTAGAATCATTCTATTTAATGTTATTTAATATAACAAACATTACATCAAGTAGGGAAAGCGATTACAATGATAGTTTATGGATGATAATTCCTCTTTAGTTGCCTTTTTTTGATAGATTTAAATAAATACAATCCAGAAATGAATAGAGCATATCATCAGAAGATAAGATTAATTAATGTTATATAAATTAACATACAAGGCCGTCCACAAACGATTTCTATCCGAGCAATAAACAACAACAAGGGATAGTCCATCACCCTCCGGTCGGACTATCCCTTGTACTTGTTATCATAGCGCCTGCTGGGGATTATCTTGTATAAACGCCTTCTGCTTAATCCGCCTGTCCCGGTTCCTCCACAGCCCCTGCTCCGGTGACACGGTACACCATAATTTCACCATCTACCACGTGATAGATGGAGTAAGATTCCACCACCCTGTTCTCGTTAAAGCTTATCATGAGCTGCGCCTTCATGCTTCCGCTCTCAAGGCCCTGAACATCCACCGAAACGGCGGTTTCGGGGTAATGGTAGCCTTCCTTGCCTGGATGATCATACTGCCACGAAGTGAATCCCCCGCCTTTAGCCGTCGTCTTCGCCTCCCCTAGCTGTTGCCGGACTTCTTCCATCGTCTTGCTTATCAGCGACAGCTCTTTCAGGGAAGAAACAACATCTTCTCCCTGCTCTTTCGAGGTTGGCTTTTCCGCGGAAGAGGCCGGAACAGACGGCGACAGATCGGCTGCCTTCGCTACCGATTGATCTTCTGAAGCCTCGTCACTCTCTCCGGCAGGAGTTGCCTCTTTCTTCTCCTCCGGCTGCGGCTGCTTGGATAATTCAAGCCCTTGCACGGATATGTTCACCGGCTCGTTCTCCACCAGGGGAGTTTCGTTGCTGCAGCCTGCGATCACCAGCACGGCCACGACTGCAATCCATATCATTCTAATCTTGTTCATAGCTCACTACTCCTTCGTTGCCTCTCCATTATGATTGGAGGTAATATGGAATTCCTTCATCATGTTATGGAAGCGTGCACCGAAGCCTTCGGAGGCCTCCAGGAAATACTGCTGCTTCACGACAAAGCTGCCGCCCTGCCCGTTATCGAACACATAATACCGTATGACCGGATCATCCCACTCTTTGCCGCCGGTGCCGCCTACCGCACGTACCTCCCAGCCTTGAATCGGTTCATCCACGAGATTCGCCTCGACCTTCGGATAGGTTTGCAGCTCCTTCTGGAGCTGCTCCGCTGCGCTCTTTGGATCAATGCGCTCCTGCGAAATTTCCATGAACACCTCCGGATAGCGGTCATCCGTCGGCTTCTCCTTCAATTCAATGCGGTCCAAGCCCGATTCATGAACCATCATAAACCGGCTCTCATCAATATAAATCACGTAATCCGCCCCCTCATGCAGCTGATCCACGCTTGTTTCCGGCATGCCCTCCAGCTCCTGTTCAACCGTCTTCTGAGGAGCGAACCATTCCTTCACCTGATCAATGAACGCTTGGACAGGCGCCGTCTGAAAGCTGACGGTCAGCACGATGGCTGCCGCAGCGGCGGTGCCCGCAATCCATCCGGCCGCTCTTCGTCCCGAACGGCGGCGCCCTTTCGATTCCCTTGGCGCGAAGCGGGTCTCCGGCTCCGCCGGCTGCTGGGCTTGCTCGTTATGAATCCGCTCCTTGATCGCCATCCAAATCTCGTCTTTATGTCGCATCGCGTCATCCGTTCCCTTTTTTAGGCCGTCTGCAATCTCTTGATCCCATGGATCACGTCCCATGCTGATTCCCTCCCTTATTCTGCAGCATCCATTCCTTTAATTTCTTTCTCGCTTTGAACAGCCTGGACTTTACCGTGTTGATGTTCAGCTCCATCATGTCCGCGATATCCTTCTCGGCAACATCATTCAAATATTTCAAAATAACGGGAATCCGGTGCGGATCATCCAGCCGCTGCACCAGCTCATACACCTCGCCGTGCCGGTCAAATTCATAGGTGTCGCTCTCGGAGGGAAGATCCCTCTCCTCGGAAATTTCCGAAGGCATCATCCTCGCATGTTTCTTCAAATACCGGTTGCACTCGTTATAGAGAATCCGGTTGAACCACGGCTCAAAGGGTCTGCTCAAATCATAGGACCCCAGGTTGCGGTAAACCCGGATAAACGTTTCCTGGACCACGTCGGCGGCGCTTGCCGAACTTCCGGTGACTGCGGCTGCCGTTCGAATCGCCCGATCCGCATATAACCGATACAGCTGTTCAAACAGTTCATCGCTGTACTCCGTTTTCAATCGTTGTATAAGGTCGTGTACCAAACCGTGCTTGCCTCCTTTCACTTGGCCAATCACTTACAATACCCCGGCATGCAGACAAAAAGTTTTCGAGTACGTTATTTTTTATTATGAAAAAAAGGATACCCCGATGCCGCACGGCCGAAGTATCCTTTTTCTATATTATAACCAATCCTTAAGCTTGCGCCGGGATCGGTTCCATTGGTTGTGCCTGATGGCTCACCGGCTCGACTTGCTCTGCCTTGCGGAGGTGCTTCTGTCCGCGCCAGCGGAAGAAAGACAACACGCCGCGCAAATACTCGTCGGCGATCATGCAGGAGTAGATGCCGATAAGCCCCCACCCCATATGAATGCCGAGCACATATGAGAGCGCGGTGGCGACAAGCCACATCGAGCCAAGGGAAATGTACATGGTGAACCTGGTATCTCCGACGGCATTGAGCGAGTTGCCGAGCGCCATGTTGAGCATTTTGCCGGGCTGGAGAATCAGGTTCATGCCAAGAAGCGATGCCCCGATCGCAACGATCGTTTTATCGTCCGTAAACAGCCCCAGCAGCTGTTTTCCAAAAACATACAGGAGGAATGCATTGACGACCACGTAAATAGCCCCGATACCCAGTGCGCGGTACGCGCTTCGGTAGGCCTCCCGGATCCGGCCTGCGCCGAACAGATGCGCGATCTGGATCTGGGCCGCCATCGCGATCGACGAGCCTAGCAGGAAGCAGAAGGATTCCAGCGTATTCATATACGTACGGGCTGCCAGCTCGGCGGCACCCAGCGTTGCAATGAAGGAGTAAATGATCAGCTGCGTAAAAACCCAGCAGGACATATTGATGCCGAGCGGCCATCCGATTTTCAGGATTTCGCCGAACAGCGGGCGGTCGAACACCCGGAACTCCTTCCATCTGATTCGGTATTCAAAGGAACGCAGGAACATGTACAGCAGCAGGAGAACGGCAAGCAACCGGCTGACCACCGTCGAAATCGCAACGCCGGTAAGCCCCCACTGCGGGAAGCCGAAAGCCCCGAAGATAAAACCATAGTTCATAATGACGTGGATGATATTCATCCCGATGGCCACGTACATCGGCCCGCGCGTGTTGCCGGTATTGCGGATGACCGTGCTCATCGTAGCCATCATGGCAATCAAGATCATTCCGCCGCCGACAATGGAGATATACGTTCCCGCAAGCGGAAGCAGATGCTCCGGCAACTGCAGCACCGAGGCGATAGCCTCCGGCATTGCAAACAAGATCACGCTGCACGCCAAGCCGATGATGGTGGTGGCACTTACCGCCATGATGCCGATCGTTCGGGCATCCCCCGTCCGATGCGAGCCGATCTTCTGGGCAATGAGAATGCCGGCACCGCTGGCGACCGTCATGAACAGCGTCGTCATCGCCTGAAACAGCTGATTGGAGAAGCCGACCACGGCTACCGCATCGTCCGAAATCCGGCTGACCATCAATGTATCCACCGCTCCCAGCAGAAACTGCAGGAACAGCTCGATAAATATGGGCCATGCGAGAACCCATAATGTAAATTTGTTTGTGTTTTTATCCAACATTCCAACCTCCACCCATGATGTAAGGGTTAAACACAATTCATGATGAAACGGTCTTTAACCTTTTCAAATTATAGATGGTATACTGGAGTTATAATATCATTTTCCGAACGAAAACTTTCAAAATTCAAACCTCGCGAACCACGAAAGGGCTTTCTTATGACGATCCTGAATTTTACCGTTCCGCCACTGCCGGAATACATCAATAGCGGGCTTACCCGGGCTCCGATTCACAGTGGACACCCCAACCGCAAAAACATCGGCATCTTTGATTTGCTCGTCGTTAGGAAGGGGCAGCTGCATGTCACCGAGAACGGAAATCCTTATGAGATCAAACCCGGCATGTTCCTGATCCTGCGTCCCGATACGCATCATTTCGGTACGAAAGGATGCACCGAGGAGACCGATTATTACTGGCTCCATTTCCAGACCTCCGGGGATTGGCACCCGGACGAGGCCTGCCAAGCGCCTAGAAGAGAGGAAGTTTCGGAGCTGAAGGCGATGACGCCGAACTATTTTTCCGTCAACATTCCCCAGTTCGGCACCCTGCCTCAGCCGGAAAAGGCCTTGGAGCTCCTGGCTACCCTGTCTTCGCTGGTACAGTACGGTCACCAGGCCAAAATCCTGTGGCGGCAGCAGGTGGTGTTCCAAGAGCTCATCGAGCAGCTGGCCGCCGCACTGGATACGCCCCTCTCCTCGCCCTCCTCCGCTTGTGCCGAACGGGCTGCAGCTTATCTGCGGAAGCATTATCGCGAGGAGTTCAAGGTACAGGAGCTCGGCGACCGCATCAACTTCCACCCTGTCTATATCGCACGCTGCATGCAGAAGGAATTCGGCTGCTCGCCGGTTGAATATTTGCAGCGCTATCGGATCGAGCAGGCCAAGATGCTGCTGATGCAGACGGACTTCAGCATCAGCCGGGTCGCGGAGGAGGTCGGTTTCAATCATGCGGCCTACTTCACCTCCTGTTTCACGAAGCAGGAAGGGATCTCGCCGCGCAAATACAGGCAGCGGTTCTTCATGAATTAATTCATTTTTACGCAAAAACCAAGAAAGTGGCTTGCAACCTGCGTGAGAAGCCTATATAATGAGAATTAACCACATGATAATGATTATCATTACCGGACAAGTGAGAATGTGTTGAGAATGTATTTACACTCAGGTTTACACGCTTTTCGCTTGAAGAGTTTATATACAAAGGAGAGCCGATCGACTTATGAAAACGACTTCCCGCCGCTGTTCTCTGCAGATGGATGATTATTTGGACCTGCTGAACCTCGCGATCCAGCTTGGAGACGTGAAGTGGCAAAAAGAAATCACCCGCAAAATGGAAATGACGCTGTCCACATTAGAGACTGCTGCTCAATAAATAACATAGGGATTACATATCCTGCATATAGGAAAGACACCCGATCGCTTATCCCAGGCATGTCTTTGGAAAGCTGACCAGGTGTCTTTTTTCTGTCATCGCTATCGTTTCTTCTCCAGGTTCTGGCATTCTAAATTACTTCTTCGCAAACCCATCCAAATCATGTTTCAACCGGTTGTTAAGCGCTACCAATTCGTCGTAATCGGAGATGTCCAGATTGACTTCTCCCCCCTCAACCGAATCCGAAACGTAATACACCTTGTACATCAGGGAAATCAATGCTTCCGAATCCTTCATGATGATCGCATATTTCTGGGCGTCCTCCTCCGAGAACTCCCCGTTCTCCGCATAGCTTTCCCGTATACTGTCGGATAGAGCCAGGAACTTTCCCGCGATGGGGTTAAGCAGCTGCGAACGAACGGCTTCATCTGCTGTCTTGGAATACGCTTCGATGGCCGCCAGCTTCAGCCGTACTTCCGCAAGGCGCGCTTCATGAAGGGGCATGGACTTCAACTCCAAAATGTCGGTGTAATGGCTCCATATTTGAAATAGAGATGTGCCCAATATGCTTTGCAAGGTCATTTTCGTTCCATGTTCGATCTTCTTCTGATGTTCAATCAGAAACACGGTGCAGGCCAGCACCAATGCTACCATCCATACCCAGATCCACTTCGCTGAATTTGTCATAACGCACCTCCGACTCCTCTATTTTACCATATTAAGGATAAAATAGAATGGAATATATCATGGTCAGAGCGCAAAATAAACGACCCAGTCGCAGGACTGGATCGTACCGATTCTTTTAGCTGCCTCGAGTTTGTCGCCACAAGTGAAAAGGGGATCGGATGTAAAATAACAGTCCCCGGTTCATATAAGAGGGAGAACCCTGCCGCTTGACGGCTAAGGTTCTCCCATCATAGACAATATCATTTTGGCGACTGGTCCTCCCAGCACTATTTTGAAATCATTCCTGCTGCAAGCCTGCATCCGTCTGCACCTTGATCCGGTATTCATGTGGCGAGATGCCTTCCAGCTCTTTGAAGACGCGCGAGAATTGCTTGGTGTTCTCAAACCCGACCGCTTTGCCGATATCGGCAAGCTTCATGTCACCGTCCTGAAGCAGGTCCTTGGCTTTCGTTATTCGCAGCTTTTTGAGATAAACCACGAAATTTTCGCCCGTATGGGCCTTAAACGCTTCGCTGAAATACGAATAATTCAACGATACATAATTGCTGACCATCGCCATGTTCAGCGGCCTGTGATAATTCTCCTCCATGTAACTTACCGCTGCCTTGATCTCGGAATGCTCGCTGTGGGCGGAACGAATCCCTTTAACATATTCATTCACATGCAGCAGCAGATGCTCCAAATTTCTGAAGTAAGTGTGAAAATGACGGTAATTGTCCATCGTCCCTACCTTGCGGTACAGCTTCAACACTTCTACCATGGATTCCCCGTACACGCGGAACACCTCATCCAGCACCTGCTCATTGATCCGCTTGCTGACATGTTCCAAATAATCGATGGCCACATGCGGCATATCCCCGATATGAAAAATATCCAGCAGCAGCGCCTTGATCTCCCGCTCCCGCTCCGTGCCGAGCATGTTGCCGAGCTTGCGGATATTCTCTTCCGGCACCGGATACGTGTTCAGCTCCCCTTGAATGTCATCATGGCTCATCAGTTTGACGTTGGGGTGAATGAACGTATAACTCAAAGCGGTCAGCGCTTGGTTATAACAGCTCCGAATATCCTCGAACCGGAAGCCTTTCCGGCTAATTCCGACGAAGAGCCCGTCCATCTCCCGCTCGGTAAACTGCCGTGCCAGCTTCTCGAATTGTCCGTCCGGACTGCCAATGAGCACGACCCTCCCCTTACCGTCCAGGAAACACGCATTGATCCGCCCTTCCACCGAAGCCGTCATGTTATCAATCAGCTGCTTCAGCTCATCCTTGTTCATGGAGTTGCCGTCTTCGTATTTGTATTTCATCACTGCTACCCGAAATGGCTTTACGAAGGAATCAAATCCGATTTTTGCCGCGGCAGCCTCCGGCTCCCCATCCACACTTTGGGGCCGCTCCAGGAGTTCCTTCAGCCGATGGGTCTGCAGCTGTTGAAGATATGCGTCACTGGCCGCCATGCGGTCATGCACGTCCGCTTGCCGGATCAAAACTTCTTCTGTCTTTCGGAGGGCAGCGAACAGTTCGTCCCGTCGAATCGGCTTAAGAAGGTACTCTTTCACCTGGTACCGGATCGCCGCCTTCGCATATTCAAAATCGTCATACCCGCTAAGAATCAGAAAGACGGGTTTAACTCCCAGCGGACCCTCCCGTTCGGCCAGCGCCTCGATCAGGCGTATTCCGTCCATGACCGGCATCCGGATGTCCGTAATGACGATATCGGCCGGTTGTTCGTTGTAGGCTTCCAGCGCTTCCTGCCCTTGGGCAGCCAAACGGATCTCGTATTGATCCGGGAACTCCCGTTCAATCATCGTTTTCAGGCCATACCGGATATTCTTCTCATCATCCACGATCATCAGACTTCTCATGTCCACTGCCTCCTCCTGTTAACAGCACTTTAGGGAATGTCATGGTCACCTGCGTAAACTTCCCCTCTTCGCTCTTCACTTCGATTCCATATTCATTCCCATAGAACAACCGGATTCGCTGGTGCACGTTTCGAAGCCCGATTCCACCGGCCTGCACGCCGCCGCGCCCATAATCTCCCGAAGGGAGCTCCTCGTCGTCCGCCGTTCGCAGAATCTCGCCCAGCCTGCCCAGCCGATAAGGCTCGATCCCGATTCCATTGTCCGTGACGTTAATCGTAATCTGGTCCTCTTCCCATGCGATGACATCGATCTTGATCTGCTTCTCCTGATCCGGGAACTCCGGCCAGGCATGCTTGACGGCATTTTCCACGATGGGCTGCAGCGACATTTTCAATACCTCGAGCTCCATGAATTCGGACGGAATGTTGAGTTCAAGCCGGATCGGCTCGTCGAACCGGATATTCATTACATCGATATAGTTGCGGATATGGCGAATCTCATCCCTCAGCTTGACGTACTCTCCCGACCATTTGAAGTTATAACGCATCATTCCGCCTAGGGAGGTCAGCGCGTCCGAAATCGTCCGCTGTCCCTCGATTTCGGCCAGCATTTTAATATTTTCGAGCGTGTTGTACAGGAAATGGGAATCGATCTGGCTGTGCAGCGTGCGCAGCTCCGCCTCCTTGGTCACCGCCTGCTTGCGAACCCCTTGGGCAATCAGTTCATTGATGGTGCGGATCAATTTGTTAAAATGATGCGCCAGTTCGCCCACCTCGCCGCCGCCTCGGATCGCAATGGCCGCGGTAACCTCTCCCTTGCGGACTCTCTTCATCGTCTCCGTTAAACGACGCAGGCTCTTCAGGATAATGGAATTCAAGTAATACGTAATAATCGACAGCAGAATGATCAGCACGACGTTCGCGGCTATAATCTGTCCCTGGGCCTTGGATACGTTATTCAGCGCCCCTTCCAGGGAAACGACATTCAGCACGTGGGCATGAAGCCGCTCCATCGGCGTCGCAATCAGCAGGAACGAGGAACCCTCCAGGCTGAACCTGGCATGCATGGTCTCCTCGGAGTCGCCCGTCTGCAGCTTCAGCTTAGCGAATTGAAGCTCCACCTCGTCCCGGAGTCCCTCGTGACTGGTCATGAACGATTGGCTTCGATCCATGAACAACTTCCCTTCCTGATCCACGATGACCATCTGCGAGCTGTCATCCACGATACCGGCAAAGGTCTTCGGAGCAAAATACTTGAGCAGCATATCCACCTGAATCACGCCGCTGTAATTCCCGTTATGGACTTGGCGGATCAAGGACACCTTCGGCTGCTCTTCGGACACGTCGGCGGCGTAGCGCTGCAGAATATCGGGATCGCGGTGGTTGAATACCCACATCTCCCCGCCGTCCAACTCCTTGACCTTGGGAAACCACGGCTCGCTTGCGATCCGTTTCTCATGGAAAATGATCGGCCACATCTCCGTCACGTTCGAGTTGTTGGTGTATAACCGAAGATGCGTAATATTCGGATTGTTCGTTTGGATCCGTTGTATATCCTTGAAAGGCCCCCATGCCAAATCGATCAGCCATGCCGGCTCGGGCTCTTCATTGATCCGAAGATAATCCTTGATCCCGTCGTCCGAAATCGCCAGCTGTGCGGCCATTTCGATCGCCTCGATCTGGTTCAGCATGTTCATCTTCTCGATTTCCAGCAGGAACGAGTTCTGGTTAAGCGCATCGCTGATATAGGTATCCCGAATCTGCTTAAAAAAATAATTCGACACGATAATGCTCGGAATCAGCAAAATCAAGATATAGGCAGCAACCAAACGGCTCTGCATCGACCTGCGGCCAATCCAATAGGTAAACGATTGTATAAGCGATGCCATTCGTTTCATCATGACTGTCACATCCCGTTTCATGAAATAACCGTAACCGAGTCCTGGATGGAAAGGCAGCATCAGCCGATCGGATACCATCCTATATTAGCTCGTGATGCGACAAAAGGCACCCTATTTCGACAAAATCGATCATAGGGTACCTTGCGCCTGCATTCTGTTTTTTTTGCGTTCGAGCGAAAATCCTTATTTCAGGAATTCCTCAAGCTTCTTGACGTTCTCTTCGTATTCTTTCTGTCTGTATTCCTGAACTTTCGCGAATCCGAGCGATTCGCGTTTCGCTTGGTAATCGCTCCAGATTTGATCGAATTCGGCATCCGTTTTGGCAAAGATCAGCTTCGGCAGGATTTTGCCCCATTCGTTCAATACTTTGTCGTTAATGATACCTTCCTCGGAGCTGGCATCCGGATCCAGTTGATCGAATTGCGAGAAGCTCTGGGTCTTGCCGCGAGTCCAGTCTTCCATCTGCTTGAATGGCTCTACGGCCGGAGGCGCCCAAGCCGGCGTGATGTTGGTATCCATCATCATCCAGAAGGTATGGGATGCTCCGTACTTCTTGTCGAATGCGCCGCGGTCGCTGTTCAGCAGCTCTGCAACCTCAGGCAGGAATTGATCTTTACCGTCAATCGTATCCCATGTCACGCCTTTTTCGCCCAAGTAGGTATCACGCTGGCCTTCTTCGGAGATCAGGTAATCCAGGAAGCGAATGGCACGTGCTTTGTCTTTTACGTTCTTGGAGATCAAGGTTACCGTCCAGCCGGAGATCGAAGGACCCGACAAGGTCGGCTGATCCAGATTGGAGTTAGCCGGTCCGTCCACCGCGATGTACACGGAGTTCGGATCGTTTGCATACAGCGCGTTCTGCTGGTTCGCCATATCGCTGCGTTGGTACAGCATCGCGAAATAGCGGCCCTGTGCGATTTTTTCTTCCATCTGCGGACGCTTATCCACGAAAATATCCTTGGACATCAGACCTTTTTCATTCGCCGTACGGAACGTCTTCAACCATCTTACATATTCCGGATCGGTGCTTCGGTCATACAGCTTTCCGTCTTTATCCTGCGGAATGGCGAGGAAGTTCTGCAGGTAGCCCTCGAGGGAGCTGTTGCCTTTCTCATGGAAATCATGCAATCCAAACGGAATGAGCGGCTGTCCGTTCACGTCCGGGAACATTTTCTTGGCGTCCTCAAGCGCTTTCAGGAAACCTTCCGGCGTGCGCATATCCGGGCTTCCGAGCGCCTCATACATGTCTTTGCGGACCAGGAACGTTTGGTTGGAGGTAATGTTATCGCCAAACTTCTCATAGTCCTTCGGTGAAGAGGAGGCATTCGGATAACCGTAAATGTTGCCGTCATCCTTGGTGTACCACGACACCTTCGCAGGGTCGGTTACTTTATAGAAATACGGATCGTATTGGTCCGCCAGTTCGTTCAGCGGCAGAACGAGGTCGCCTTCGATCATTTTTTTGACAGCGTCTTCATACCATCCCAGCGTAATAAAATCAGGCAGTGTGCCGGAAGCGATCATCGTATTCATCTTCTCGGCTTCGTTCCCGGCCGGTACGATGAAGTTGACGTTAACCCCCGTCTTCTTCGTTACGTATTGCGACGTAATGTCCTCGCCCCATTTGTTCGGGAACCAGGCGAAGTTGATGTACCAATCAAACGTAATCGGGGAGGTATCGACTTCCCATCCCGGCTGGTCCTGAGTCAGTTTTACTTCTTCTGCCGGTTTGTCTTCCTCTTTTTCCGACGCGTTATTGTCACCGCCGCCGGACGAGCATGCTGTTGTAAAGGCCATGACCAGTGCGAACATCAACAACAGAAGGCTCTTTGGCTTAAGCATCTTGCTCATGTGTTTACCCCTTTTCTTATTTAAAAATATGATTATATAGAACTCCCGCCGGATTAGGCAAGAGAAGCTACCTGTAAGATTTCCCCTCCCCCGGGTCTCCCCGGGAGATGGAAAGCAAGGCTAACAACGACTCCTGTGAATCAACCTTTAATGGAGCCGATCATCATCCCTTTGACGAAGTATCGCTGCAGGAACGGATAAACGAATACGATCGGCGCCGTCGTTACGACCATGGTCGCCATTTTGATCGATTGGGAAGTGACCGTCTTGGCCACGCCGCCCGGCACCTGGGCCATCATCTGATTGGAGCTCGATTGAGCGACGACCTTATACAGATACGTCTGGATCGGCTGCAGATCCGTATTGTTGATATAGATGACGCCGGTGAAGTAGTCGTTCCACTGATAAACTCCGTGAAACAAGGCGATCGTTGCGATAACCGGCATGGATACCGGCAGCACGACCCGGAGGAAGATCGACCAGTCGTTGGCCCCGTCAATCTTCGCGGCCTCCTCCAGACCGTCCGGAATTTCCCGGAAGAAGGTCATGAAGATGATGAGGTCAAAGAAACTGAACATGGCCGGTATGATGTACACAAGGAAACTGTCTAGCATATTCAGATCCTTGATCAACAGATAGGTTGGAATCAGTCCACCGCCGAAAAACATCGTTATCGTTCCGAGCAGAATATAGAATTTGCCGCCGATCAGACCCTTCCGCGAAAATGCATAAGCGACCATCGCGGTGAAGAGGACATGGATGAACACGCCGATCACGGTTTTGGCTACGGTGATGCCCATCGCCGTCATGATGCCGGAGCTCTGAAACACCGCGCTGAAATTCTCGAAACTGAACATCCTCGGCCACCAGTAGATCCCTCCGCGCATGGCGTCCTGCCCGTCGTTAAAGGCATTTACCAGGACATACCAGATCGGGTAGATCGTCAGGAAACATACGATCAGCATGCCGAAGTTATTGAATATATCAAAGAAGGCTTCGCCTTTGGTTCTGCGTTTAAGCATGGAATATCATTCTCCCTTCTCGTTAGAACAGCGAGGTGTCGTTCAGTTTTTTGGTCACCCTGTTCGCAATCAACAGCAGGATGATTGCAATGACGGACTTGAACAAGGCAACGGCTTGCGCGTAGGAATAACGTCCGTTCTGCATCCCGGTGTGGTATACGAAAATATCGATGACGTTGCTCGCGCTTTCGTTCAGCGAGTTCCGGAGCACCAAAATCTGATCGAAGTTGGAGTTCAGCACACCACCGACCGCAAGAATGAAGAGGATGGATATGGTCGACTTGATGCTGGGCAGCGTGATATACCACATTTTTTGAAACCGGCCGGCGCCGTCAATCGTGGAGGCCTCGTACATTTCCGGCGAAATACTGGCAATGGCCGCCAGATAGATAATCGCGGACCAACCGAGCTCCTTCCAAATATCCGAAGTGATAATGATTCCCCAGAAATATTTCGGTTCGGCCAGATACGTGATCGGCTCGTCGATAATATGCAGGGCCAGCAGGATATTGTTGATGATTCCGATATCCGCTAGCCAGGTCATCAGAATGCCGCCCAGAATGACCCATGACAAGAAGTGAGGCAGATAGGAGATCGTCTGGATCGTTCGCTTGTAGCGAACGGACCGGATCTCGTTCAGAAAGAGCGCAAAAATGATCGGCAGCGGAAATCCGATGAACAGCTTCAGCAAGCTGATCCCGAGCGTATTTCGCATAACGTTGGTGAAGTCTTCGTCCGAGAAGAACTCCTTGAAGTGTTCCAGCCCGACCCACGGAGCTTCGCCGATGGATTTGACAATATTAAATTCTTTGAATGCAATGATGACACCGTACATGGGAATGTAGTTGAAGATGATCATCCACACAACGCCGAGCAGCGCCATAATTTGAAGATGTCGTTGGCCGTAGAGCTTTCTGAGCCATCTTTTTCTGTCGAGCTTCCTCTTATCCTGCACAGAAGGCTCCATCGAGGGACCGACACCGGTTTCGGAAGCGTCGGCATGAAGTTGATTTTGCATGGTTATGACCTCCAAGTTGATCCTATCATTTTGAAAACCCTTACATTCTCTATATTTCTATTGTAAATCGTACATGGTCTGCATGTAAGGTTTCAGATTTCGTATCAAGGTGCTCATTTTTCGGGTAACCATCAGCAAGAACGAAAATTGCGCCCCCCAAACGAAATATCGTTCCCCTTCCTGACCGGGACACAAAAAAAGGCATGAACAGCAGCCTCAGTAGCTGCCATTCATGCCTTCCTTCTTGCCGATGATGTTCTGCCCCAAGCCGATTCCCTGATCGCCACGGCTTTCATCATCCTTGTTACTAACGTATATCAAACGGTTTCCCCGTTATTCCTCTTTGTCTTCCTCGCGCTGTTCCTGTTTGCTTTCGTGTTCCTGCTGGTATTTCTCACGCATTAGCTTCTGCATGATGAATTTTTCCTGATCGTTCAAGCCGCCTTGGTTCTCCTGAATGATCATGTTGTCAATGTTTCGCTTCAGTACCTCGGTTTGCGTGTTCAATACATTTCACTCCTTTGAATTTTGCGTCCCTTATGCTGCGAAATCATTCTGACCCAGAATGTAAGGGTACACGTATTACTAACCATTCTCC
>NZ_AEXS01000071.1:0-16691 GCF_000204455.1 Paenibacillus sp. HGF5
AATGCCCGGGTACCGGGAGGGCGATTTCAATTCGATCAGCAAGCCGATCCGGCTACCGAAGTGCTCAAGCACCTCCGCCAATGTCGGAATGACTTCTCCTTTGAACGACGAATCGTACCACGAACCCGCATCCAGCCGCCGCAGCTCCTCCAAGGTTAGGCCGCCCACTTCTCCTTGCCCGTCGGTGGTTCGCTCAACCGTGGAATCATGGATCACCACGACTTCTCCATCCTTGCTCAGCTGAACATCCAGCTCCAGCATATCCGCTCCCATGTCAAACGCTTTGACAAACGAAGCCATCGTATTCTCAGGCGCATAACCCGACGCCCCCCGATGGGCGATATTGACCCAGGACTGGTCGCGATCATCCCCGGACCTGATCCAGGCCTCCCGTTCCCTGGCTTGATGAAATGGATAATGAGGCACGTCGGCTGCCGTTTGGGAACCGGTTACTGCCAGCAGAGCAGCAAAGATAACCATCATTCGTTTCATAGGGGCTTCCCATCTCCTAGTCCTGCTTTGATCGCTTTATAACTTCTTAAACTAGAGGAGCCTTGTTCGTCCGCTCATCCTTTGTCATATCTTCTCAAGCTAATTCTTCCCTTTCCTCCCCCTTTTCAGTCGGTAAAAATGGAGGAAAACGGCTTTTCAAGGCTCAACAATTCGTTCATTCTGGATTTTGGCTATTGTAATATGAACGTAAATGGAGTAATTTGTACTTATATGAACGTTATAAATGGATTATAAAATGACTCTTAAGGAGATGACATGCAATGGAAAGACGTTATGCCTCACATCCGAATGAAGTGAAACAATTTGACACGGAACGGCTTCGCAAGGAATTCCATATACCCGTCCTGTTTACGCCCGACAAGCTGGAGCTGGTCCTGACGCATGAAGACCGTTTGATTATCGGGGGTGCCGCACCCGTACGGGAGCAGGTCAAGCTGGATACCGACCTTAAAGAGCTGGGCGTTTCCTCTTTCCTTGAGCGCCGTGAGCTTGGCATCATCAATATCGGCGGACACGGTACCGTCCTGGTTGACGGGACGGAGCATGAGCTGAACAACAAAGAATGCCTGTACGTTGGCATGGGGACCGAAGAGGTCATTTTCCAAAGCACCGATCCGGCCAATCCTGCCAAATTCTATTTGAATTCGGCGCCGGCCCACCAATCGTTCCCGACGGCCAAAGCCACCCTTGAAGAAGCCGATTCCAGCGCTTTGGGTGACATCAAAAATTCCAATGATCGCGTGATCTATCGCTTCATTCATCAAAAAGGCATTCAGAGTGCCCAGCTTGTCATGGGCATGACCCTGCTGAAGGAAGGGAACATGTGGAACACGATGCCTGCCCATACGCATCCAAGACGCATGGAGGCGTATCTTTATTTTGACTTGCCGGAGGATGCGGTTGCCATCCATCTGATGGGTGAACCAAGCGAAACTCGCCACATCGTCATGCGCAACGAACAGGCCGTGATTTCGCCGAGCTGGTCGATCCACAGCGGAGTGGGCACAAGCAACTATACCTTTATCTGGGGCATGGCAGGGGACAACAAACGTTATGATGATATGGACCCCGTGTCCATGAAGGATTTAAAATAGAGGGGAATATCCATTAACCCACGGAAGAGTTGAGAACCATATGAACCCGTTACGACGTTATGAAAAAATAATGGAGTACCTTCTAACCCATAAAGAAGTGACCGTCGCCGATTTGAGCCAGCAGCTTCAGGTAACCGGAAAAACCATTCGCGAGGATTTGACCAAGCTCGAGGAGCAGGGCCTGATCGTCCGCGTGCACGGCGGTGCCGTGCTGGCCCACAGCGACCAATTCGGCATCCTGCCCTCAAAAGAACCGCTGGCCAAGCACCCGGATGAGAAGACCGAAATCGCGCAGAAGGCACTGAAGCATATCAACACGGACGACATCATTGCCCTTGACGGCGGCAGCACCACGCTGGAGATCGCCCGCAGGCTGGAGGATATGCCGTTAACGGTCATTACGAACGATGTCTATATCATCAGCGAGCTGGCGACCAAGAATCATATCCGGCTGGTCGTTCCGGGGGGCTACCGGGTGCGGAACATGCTCGCAGGCCCGGAAGGCGTAGCGTACGTAACGCAGCTGAACATTCAAAAAGCCTTTATATCCGCCACGGGCGTCCATCTTGACCATGGATTGTCCATCTATACCGGGGATTTGATTCCGTTCAAACGGGCCTTAATCGAAACCTCGGCGGAGGTTTATGCCGTAGTCGATCATCATAAATTCGGTCAGACGGCCTTACGGACTTTTTCATCCTTGCAGGAGATCAGCGGCATCATGACCGATGCGGGGCTGTCTCCCGGGACGGTAAAGCAATACGAGGGAGCCGGCGTTACCATGCTGTAACCGCCAGCTTTGAGACTCTTACCTCTATAACGAACCGCCTAGTTTCGTACTGCATCCATTTAGCGAACATATGAGAGGGGAATAACGGAGCATGAACAGGTTTGATTTATCAGGCAAAACGGCGATCGTCACCGGCTCGGCCCGCGGACTGGGGCAAGGCATCGCCATAGCGCTGGCCGAGGCCGGCGCGGATATCGTTGCCGTGTCCATGAATACAAGCGCCGAAACGATTGAAGCCATCAAGGGATTCGGCAGAAAAGCCTCCGAGATTCGGGTCGATTTAAGCGATCAAAGCAAACTTCAGCAGACCTTTGATCAAGCGCTGGAGCTGACCGGGCATGTGGACATTCTGGTAAACAATGCCGGCATTATCCGCCGGACCCCGGCCAAGGATCACGGCGTGCAGGATTGGCTTGACGTGATCGACTTGAATTTGAACACCGTATTTTTGCTGTCCCAACTGGCCGGGAGACATATGATCGAACGCGGCAGCGGCAAGATCATTAACATTTGCTCCATGCTGTCCTACCAAGGCGGAATCAACGTGCCTGGTTACACGGCGAGCAAGCATGGCGTTGCCGGCTTAACCAAGGCTTTGGCCAACGAATGGGCAGCCAGCGGCATCCAGGTGAACGGCATTGCTCCCGGTTACATCGAAACCGATAACACGGCAGCCATCCGTCAGGACGAGGATCGCCGCACGTCCATTACGGACCGCATTCCGGCCGGACGCTGGGGCAAGCCCGAGGATATCGGAGGCCCTGCCGTGTTCCTCGCTTCCGCCGCTTCGGATTACATGAACGGGCATGTGTTATGCGTGGACGGCGGATGGATGGCCCGTTAACCAGGAAACGGCGTTATCTTTAAGTTTTGCCGGAGTGAGCTCCAACCGATTCTAGCGATAAGAGGCCTTGCGCTTTCTGCTGCTGTTGCAGCCGGAGGAGGCAAGGCCTCTTTTGTTCGTTTACTCTTACGTAGAATTAGTACGCTTTATTATGGCCGGGCACTGACATTTCGCGAATATATGAACCATCCTTTGGGACATGCTAACTTTACGAAATGGGCCTCGAAGGACCGTGAATAAAGAAAGGATGGTTTTTGGAGTCATGCGCGGAACAAAATCGATACGTTATGTCAGTCTTGTCTGCTTGCTTTCTCTCTTCGGTTCCATTGTGCTTAGCGGCTGTACGGTGAACAGCAACGACCGGGTCCCGTCCCCGAACATGGGCGTTAATCCATACCGGGTGAACACCGGCTTCCTGCTTCGGAATGCCGTGGAACGCGGAACCCTGCGAATCGCCACGGAACGGGATTATCCCCCTTTCAGTTACCATGGTACAGGCGGAATACTTACGGGATTCGATGTGGAAATCGCTGAAGAGGTTGCCCGTCATATGGAGCTAAAGGCCGAATTCGTTGAGACCGAGTGGGAGAATCTGCTGCCAGGGCTGACGGAAGGTAAATACGACGCCGTCTTCAACCAGATCGAAGACCGGCCGGACCGGCGGGCGCTCTATGATTTTTCCGTCGCTTACTTATCCTCTACCCCCGTCCTCCTGGTTCATTCCTCGGGCAAAGCTCAGATCCGTACCTTCTCGGATATCAAGGGCAAGCGCGTCGGCCTGAACCCAACCGGAATCTATAAGGATATGGCCAAGCGGTACGGAGCGGAAGCGGTCCCGATTAAATATATATCCGACGCCGCTAACAAGCTCGCAAATGGAGACCTGGATGCCGTCATTTCGGACCAGCTATCGGTGACCAACCTGAAGCAGCAGTTCCCGGAAATGCCGGTCGCTGCCGCCGAATCCGCCGATCAAGTATCCGAGATTTCCGCAGCCTTTGTGAAAGGGAATCCGGATCTCGTGGCGGCCGTGGATAATGCCCTGGCTACCATGCAGCAGGATGGAACGTATTTGACCATATGGAACAAATACTTCGGGGACGCTCCGATCAGTTACAAAGGCATTCATGACCGCAAGGTTAAATAAAGCCATTCCTACCTTGCGCCAAAAAAGGCGCTTGCCCTGCTGGATACCAGCAAAGCAAGCGCCTTTTTATCATGCTTATTATGATTCTTCGGTTTTGGCCTCTTCCGCATTCGCTTCCTCAGCGTCCGCTTCACCCTCGGTCTCCGCCGCCTCCACCGCGCGAGGCACGATGACCGTGGCTAGAATTTCCTCTTCCGAAGCGTGTAATGTGATACCCTCCGGCACCTTAAGATCAGCTACCGTGAGCTTGTCCCCAATCTCCAGCGTGGATACATCCGCTTCCAGGGTAGTTGGCAGATCGCCCGGCAAACCCTCTACTTCGATTTCCGTGACCTGAGTTTGCAGGATGCCCCCGGACTTCGTTCCGGCAGCAGTACCCTGATAATCCACAGGGATGCTGACACGAACCGGCTTGTTCATGGAGATGCGCAGGAAGTCCACATGGGATACGTTGCCGCGTCTCTTCTGAATATCCTTAATCAACACCGGCACTTTGCCAGAGCCCGGAATATCTAGCTGAAACACCTCGGAACGCCCGGTGTGGAACAGCTTGGCCGTATCCTTGAAATCTACAGCTACGGGGATGCTTTCCTCCCCCGCACCGTATACAACACCGGGAAGTCCGCCGCTTTCGCGAAGCTCTCGGCGAGAAGCCCGGGTAAATTCATCACGCACATTAGCTTTGAGTTGAACTGTGTTTCCTTTTGACATGAGTGACATCCTCCTTTATCGAAAACAAAGTCTATCTCATTATTACCCTATTTACCTGCTAACTAATCATGGAATTTCGATGTTTTAAATGACAATGCAGCGGGTAATAAAGAGTACCCCTTTTGAAAATATGTAAATAAGAGCCCTTTTCACCATGGAAAGGGCTCCTTGTTATTTCATCCTATTTTAACTGGCGATATCCCGCTGCTCTTTAGTGTCGCTGTCTTCGCTTAGACCGCTTCGCAGCGCAATCCGAACCTCTGCTTCATCCGGCGGAATATCGATAAACCAATCCTTCTCGCCTTCCCGGTCCTCCCAATCATTCAGCCTGACGATACAGCCGATCCGATCGGTTCCGGAAGCCGCGTAGAAGACCGCCCGCGCCCTGCCGCTGTCCGTGAGGGAGAATGGAATGCTGCCATCCTTCACGCCCGTTCCCCATACCCATACGTTCCAGCCCTCGTACCCTTGGTCGCGTCTCTCATATTCGATCTCAACGGCCGTCAACCCCTGTTTCATCTGGGCCAGATCCTCATATAACACCATGAGCGACAGACCTTGAACGACTGCCTTCCCTTGATCCAGCGCCTGGATCGTATCCGTTCCCGCCTGACGATCATTCACCACGATGTTCCAGCGGTAAGGGGTAGGCGGCAGATCCACCGGCATTTCATGTTCATTGCCGTTAACGATGACGACGATTTGCCCCCAGCTGCCTTGTTCGGCTGGCTTCGTAAGGCGGTAAGCGATGATCCGATCGCTGCTTCGCAGCACTTCCATATGGCCTTCGATCTCTTCTCTTGACGCCATCCGGAACGCCGGATGGGCTTTTCGCAGGGCGATAAGACCTCTGTAATAATCGAACACCGGTTTGAAGCGTCGCTTATTGGACCAGCGAATGGCATTGATGGCGTCCCCGCTGCGGTAGCTGTTATGATCGCCGTATTTCGTGCGCAGCAGCTCATCGCCCGCATGCAGCAGCGGAATCCCCTGGGAGAGCAGCACGATGCCGTTAGCCAGCAAGCTCCGGCGCACGGCCGCAGCCGACATCACATCTTCATCGGGTATGCCGGCATAGGGTGTGGACGCAGCGGTTGCCTGCCATACATCTCCTCCGTTAACCAGCTTCCCATCCGTCAAACGGAGAAGCCCTGCCTGCTCTTCCATGCCTTGCGCCACTAAAATTTTGTCCCACAGATTCAAATTGTCGTGCACGGTGACATAATTCACCGTTTCCTCCGGGTGGAGCGCAAAATCATGGATCGAGCCCATCATTCCTTCAACGACGGCCCCTTCGTACCATGGCTCGCCCGTAGCAAACCCTCGGCCGCGCCCGTCATTGTCCCCCTTGATGGCATGCCGGAAATGATCATTAAATACGGCGAAGCCTTGACCCTTCTGGCTTCCCTTGACGGTTTGCTCCGTTAACGGGCTCATTCCTCCCGTCCATGGCTCACCATAGAACAAGAGAGAACGGTCGACCTCTCGGCGCAGCTCGCTTACGATCTCTTTTATCGTCGTTGTATCGATCAGAGCCATCAGATCAAACCGGAAACCATCGATATGATATTCCTCGGCCCAGTATTTTAACGAATCCTTGATGTATTTGCGCACCATCGGCTTCTCCGTGGCCAGCTCATTCCCTACGCCCGAACCGTTCGATAGATTCCCGTATCCGTCCTTGCGATAGAAGTACCCCGGCGCCAATCGTTCGAACGGGCCGTCGTCCACCGTATACGTATGGTTGTAAACCACATCCATGACGACGCGGATTCCCCTTGCATGGAGCGCCAAAACCATCTCCTTCAGCTCCCGGATGCGCACGATCGGATCCATGGGATCTGTTGCATACGAACCTTCAGGCACATTGTAATTCTGCGGATCGTAGCCCCAATTATACTCGCGGCTTAAGCGCCCGCTTGCATATCCGTCCAGCTCATTGACCGTCCGAAAATCAAATACCGGCAGCAGATGCACATGGGTCACACCCAATTCTTCAAGATGATCCAGACCAAGGGCGTTTCCTTCGGAGTCTCGCAGACCGCCCTCCGTAAATGCCTTGTATTTTCCTCTATATTTCATTCCCGAATCCGTATGGATCGAGAAATCGCGTACATGCAGCTCATAGAGCACCGAATCCGTAGGCTTTAGCAGGTTGGGTCTAACATCCTGCTCCCACCCCGGCGGATTGCTCTTCGCCAGGTCGACCACCGCGCTGCGGCAGCCATTCGCGGACACAGCGGTTGCATAAGGGTCAACGGCATAACAGACGGCCCCCTCCGCAGATTCGATTCGGTACATATAATAAGTTCCATGAAGATCACAGTTTACCTGAGCCGACCATACGCCGTCCTCATTCCGGACCATCGCATACAGCGTACCACCCTCGTGATCCGTCACAAGACCCTGCTCGTTATATTCTCCCGGACCATCATATAAAGCCAGCTTTACATTAACCGCATCCGGAGCCCATACCTGAAAGGCCGTTCCCTCTCTTCGGTAGGTCGCTCCCAGCTTAACGCTTGTGCAGCTCTTGATCATGTCCATACTCATCGTCACCGTCACTTATAGTAGATTTACTTCCTAGTATGGGCGCCTGAATCATAAGACAGACCTCTAGCACATGAATTTAGAACGCTTTCATATATCATGGTATGCCAAAAGCCCTGAATTGGTTTGGGTTCCAGGCCAATTCACTATATATTTAGGCTATTATACTAGCAAATATGCCCGGTGTCTTTCTTTTGACAAAAAAACATCTGTCCGCTATGGACAGATGTTGTCAATGTGATGCTATCGTGGAAAAAGATTGGTAGAGTCCCCAGAAACAAACGTAATACGACACTGCAGGGATCGATCAAGTTGTACGTTGTCTTCCTTCTTACTCGGCTGCAGCCTCAATGGATTCCACCAGAGCCACTACTTCCTCTGCGGTACCCATTTCAAGCGCTTTGGCTGAAAGTGCCTGCATATCGCTGCGGGACAGCTTCCCGATCTGGCTGCGAGCCGGCAGAATGGAGGTGGCGCTCATGCTGAACTCATCCAGCCCCAGACCGAGCAGAATCGGAATAGCAGTCGCGTCGCCGGCCATTTCGCCGCACATGCCTACCCAGCGGCCTTCGCGATGGGCGGCATCGATGACCATTTTAACCAGTCGCAGAATCGCCGGATTGTATGGCTGGTATAGATACGCAACCCGTTCATTCATGCGGTCGGCGGCCATCGTGTATTGAATCAGGTCATTGGTTCCGATGCTGAAGAAATCCACCTCTTTGGCAAATTGATCGGCAAGCACGGCGGTAGATGGAATCTCCACCATGATGCCCAGCTGGATTTCTTCGGATACTGGAATGCCTTCGCTTATAAGCTTAGCCTTTTCTTCCTCCAGAAGTGCTTTGGCTTCGCGGAACTCGCCCAGTGTCGCTATCATGGGAAACATGATTCGCAGGTTTCCGTGGACGCTTGCACGCAGCAGTGCCCGAAGCTGTGTTCTGAAAATATCCTGGCGGTCCAGGCACAATCTGACGGCACGGAATCCGAGGAACGGATTCATTTCCTTGGGAAGATCCAGATACGGCAGCTCCTTATCCCCGCCGATATCAAGCGTGCGAACAACAACCGGCTTGCCTTCCATTTTCTCCAAAACCGATTTGTAAGCGACATACTGGATCTCTTCGGAAGGAAGTTTGTCTCTGCCCATGTACAGGAATTCTGTACGGTACAATCCTACGGCTTCTCCGCCGTTCTCCAGCACGCCGGCCACATCATTCGGTGTCCCGATGTTGGCAGCCAGCTCCACATGGATTCCGTCCTTGGAAACCGTCGGTTCGGAGCGCAGCTTCTTCCACTCCTCCACCTGCTTGGCATAGGCGTCCTGCTTCGCACGGTATTGTTCTACGATGGCTTCCGTAGGATTAACGATGACATCCCCTTCCAATCCGTCAACGATGATCAAATCCCCGTTTTGGACCGCAGAGAGCACGTTCTTCGTCCCGACGACAGCCGGAATTTCAAGTGAACGGGCCATGATGGCGGAGTGCGAGGTACGTCCGCCGATATTCGTCGTGAAGCCCTTAACGTAGTTCCGGTTCAATTGCGCGGTATCCGACGGAGTCAAATCCTCTGCAACCACGATCACTTCTTCGCTGATCTCCGAAGGGCTGACATAATTCAAGCCGAGCAGATGCTTCAGGATGCGCTTGGTGACGTCGCGCATATCCGCTGCTCGCTCCTGCAAGTAGGCGCTCTTCATGTTCTCGAACATTTGAATGAACTGGGTTGCCGTTTCGTTCAACGCATATTCCGCGTTAACCGATTCGGAAGCGATTTTCGCCTTGACCGGTTCAATCAATTCGGGATCATTCAGGATGAGAAGGTGAGATTCGAAAATCTCAGCCTTCTTCTCCCCGAGTTCCTGAAGCGTGCGGGCTTTGATCGCTTCCAGCTCAGCCTGTGACTGGGCCAAAGCCGCATCCAGCTTCGCGAGCTCCGCATCCGTGTCCGTCACTTGCTTCTCCGAGACGGAATAATCCGGATGCTCCAGCGTAAAAACACGTGCTATCGCGATACCTGCGGAAGCCGCGATACCTTTCAAATTATTCATGAAGCTCGCCTAGCCCTTCGTTCACCATCACTTCTTGCAATGCTGTCAGCGCCTCGCTTTCATTGCCGCCTTCCGTGATCAGTGTCAATGTGTCGCCTTGCTCCAATCCGAGGGACAGAACGCCCAGAATCGACTTCAGCGTTACTTTTTTGCCGTTAGCTTCGGCAAAAGAGTTGGTATCCTGGAATTTGTTAGCCGTATTCACCAATGCGGTTGCCGGGCGTGCGTGAATTCCGTCTTCGTCAATAATTCTGAATGTTTGTTGCATGTTCATCATCCTACTTTCGTATATTTTAATTTTTAGAATCCTGGAAACCATCGTGAGGTTAAGGTTTCAATATGGTAATGATCCCTTCCTCGCCGCTTTTTACTTCACCGGTCTTGTTCAGCTTCACGGAAGCTCCCTCCGGCAGATTCGAGAAGATAATAGGAGAAATGATCGATTTGGCATTTTCCTTTACATAATCCAGATCCACTTGCATGATCGGTTGACCCGTGGAGACCAGGTCCCCCTCTTGCACAAGGACTTCAAATCCTTGCCCTTTCAGCTTAACGGTATTGACGCCGATATGGACAAGCACTTCCTTGCCGCCATCCGACATAATGCCGACGGCATGCTTGCTGGGGAACACATTGAACACGGTGCCGTTAACGGGAGACACAATCGTTCCGTTATGAGGCACGATCGCAAATCCATCACCTGTCATCCGTTCGGCAAACACGGGGTCAGGCACATGGGAAATATCCATAAGCTCTCCATCGGCCGGCGATACGATTTCCTCCATAACGAGCGTTTCCCCGTCATGTCCGGCCTGCTGTTCCTCTTGAGCTGTCGGCATCGTCTCCGGAGCAGCCGCTTGAGGTGCAGTGGTCGGCGTTATTCCCGACATGATGTCCTGGATTTGCGATTTGATCGTATCGGAACGGGTTCCAAATATCGCCTGGATATTATTCCCCACCTCCAGCACGCCAGACGCACCCAGCTGCTTCAGCCTTGCCTTATCGACATGGCCCTTGTCTTTTACCTCTACGCGCAGACGAGTGATGCATGCATCCAGATGCGCGATGTTAGGCTGGCCGCCCAGTGCAGTCAGGATATTATACGGCAGATCATTTTTACTGCCAGCGCCCGCTGCCCCGGAGCCTGATTCCGGCTCGGTCGTCGTAGCTTCCTCGCGCCCCGGCGTCCTCAGATTGAATTTCCGAATGACAAAACGGAAGCCGAAGTAATAGATTACAGCCATAATAGCACCCACGATGAGAACATTCCACCATGGCGTCCGGTTCGGAATGACACCGAAGATCATGTAGTCGATCAGGCCGCCGGAGAATGTCATGCCGATTTTGGTGCCCAAAATATGCATGGTCATGAAGGACAGGCCGGCAAACAGCGCATGCACGGCGAACAGGATCGGTGCTACGAACAGGAACGAGAACTCAAGCGGTTCCGTGATCCCGGTCAAGAAGGAAGTCAGCGCCGCAGACCCCATGATGCCGGCCACGAACTTTTTGTTCTCCGGTCTTGCCTCATGATAGATGGCAAGCGCAGCCGCAGGGAGACCGAACATCATGAACGGATACTTACCCGTCATGAAGGTGCCTGCCGTAAACTCGACGCCGTCCCGAAGCTGGGCCATGAATATGTTCTGGTCCCCTCGAACCAATTGTCCTGCCTGGTTCAGGTATTCCCCGAATTCAAACCAGAACGGGGAGTAGAAGATGTGGTGCAGGCCAAACGGAATCAATCCGCGTTCCACGACGCCGAACACAAAAGCGGACAGCGTCAGATTTTGTTCCAGCATGAAATGCGATGCCGTGTTAAGCGCCGACTGGATCGGCGGCCATATAAACACCATCAACAGACCAAGCAAAACGGACGTTGCGGCCGTCATAATCGGAACAAAACGTTTTCCTGCAAAAAAGCCCAGATAGGACGGAAGCTCGATTTTGAAAAACCGTCGGTACATGCTGGCTGCCAATATACCGACGATAATTCCGCCGAATACCCCGGTAGCCAACGTCGGAATGCCAAGCACGCTGGCATATTCATAATTCGTGCCGACCATGGCCGGCGTCACGCCGATCACGCTGCCCATGGTGACGTTCATGACAAGGTAACCGATGATCGCGGCCAGTCCCGCAACGCCTTCACCTCCGGCCAAACCGACCGCAACCCCCACTGCAAACAGCAAGGATAGGTTCGTGAATACGATTTGTCCCGCATTCATCATGACCGTGGCAGCCGCTTGAACCCAGGCCGCATCCAGCCAAGGTGCATATTGCAGGAAATCGGGGTTGACCAGCATATTTCCAAGACCGAGCAATAGTCCGGCCGCCGGCAATATGGCCACTGGCAGCATCAGAGCTTTACCGACCCTTTGCAGTACGCCAAAAAGCCGCTTAAACATGAAAATTCTCACCCTCTGTCTCTAGTTGTTATCACAAGCTGCAGGTAGATCATCATAAAACCATCAAACCAAAAAAGGCATGAGTGACCACAGGTAAATGGATGGCTAATCTCATGGATTAGATTACCCAAAAATGGGTAATAACAACCAAATTCCTGCAATACTCATGCCTGATCGAATCAGTTACACGTTGGATTTGAAGTTTTATGGTTCATAACTGTTCGTATTGTAACACCGTTCATTTATCGTTGCAACCACATGGTAAGGGACTTAATAAAATCTTCACATTTGCTCGCCCTGCTCTTTACGCTGGACCAACCGTTCCAAATGAATGGTCAAATAACCGGCCTCAGCGGGATAGACGGGTTTCTTCAGCCGCTGCTCCATCATCTTGGTCAACTTCCATGCCAAGGAATATGTCTCGGGATATTCACGCTTCAGAAGGCCGTCAAGCGAACTCGTCTCGTTCACCGCTTCTCCCCGCCGAATCCGCTCCAACGCAAACCGGAGGTGCGTCAGCAATCGGGAATAATCCAGCGTATCCCTCGGAATGGCGTACTCCAGCTGCTGCTCGACGGTATGCACCAGGTCCGCGATCAGCTCCGAGTGCTTGCGGACCTCGGAAATATGCTGGTTCGTAAGCGCACCATGAAAATGTAAGGCAATGAATCCGATTTCTTCTTCGCCTAAGTCAACACCGAGCTTCTCCCGAATGGTACGGACGGCATATTCGGCCATCTCGTACTCTTCAGGGTACATCTCTTTGGTTTCGTATAAAAAAGGATTGTGGATATAAAGACCTTGGGCATGGCGTTTAATGGCAAATGCGATATGGTCCGTCAAGGCAATGTGGATATGCTCATTCAGAGGAGCGTTGCTGGACTTGGCGGCATTCAGAATAATATCATTCATCGCCTCAATCAGCTTCTCGTCGATGTGAGGCACCAGCTGCTTATACTGCTCCTGCTCCTCCGGTTTGGTCAAAATGAACATCTTCTCGGCAGCGGCGGCAGGGATACGGTCTTTATTCTTCCGGTTAAAGCCGATGCCCTTGCCGATAACAACAACCTCGCCATGTTGAGGATGCTTCGCTATGATTACATTATTGTTCAACACTTTAGCCACTTGTAAGCTGCTCACGTTCGCACCTCTTTTTGATTCATACGCGTATACTCGGATATCTTATCAGAAATATAAGAGCGCGGCAAAATCATTTGTGGTTGCCAAAGTCTTCAAGGTGCCGTACCGCTGCCTGCCACCATGTATTCCGGCCCTGCTTACGCTTGATCTACTCTTCCTTAGCGGCACTTGTCTCTACAGGGACCGGTACAAGCTCCTGCTCGATTGACACCGGCTTTTGAGCCGTGGCGGATTTTTTCGTTGTTAATCCCTTAATGAGATCCTCCACGTCAATCCCGGACACACTTTTCAGCATCTCAGGCGCCGTGGACATCAGCTCGGTCACATAATTGCTCACGCGAGCCGCTCCTTCGCCTTTGCCCGTATCGACAACCGTCAGCTTGTCGATGGACGAGATCGGCTGAGCAATCTTGCCGGCAAGCTCAGGCAGCATTTTCACGATGATATCGAGCACAGCAGCCTCGCCGAACTTCTGGAACGCTTCGGCCAGCTTCTCTTTGGCATCAGCTTCGGCAATACCGCGCAGGCGGATGACCTCGGCTTCGGCCGTACCTTTCGCGCGCTCTGCATCCGCAACCGCCATACCGTCAAGGCGCTTCTGTTCGGCAGACGCTTTGGCCTGCGTTTCGATGGAGTATTGCACAGCATCCGCTTCGCGCATCTTCCGGGCTTTATCCGCTTCGGCGGCCTGCTCAACGGCATAGCGATCCGCTTCGGCTTTTTTCTTCACGTCCGCGTCATACTGCTTCTCGCGAACCATGATTTCTTTTTCCTGCAGATCGATTTCGCGTTCCTTACGAACGAGCTCAACCTTCATCTGCTCCTCGACCACCGTTTGTCTGGCACGGGCTTCCTGAATATGATAAGCTTGGTCCGCTTCGGCCTTCGCCGTATCCTGCTCCTTCTTAAAGGACGCGACCTTCAGCTCACGTTCCTTCTCGGCTTCCGCGATATTGGTATCGCGTACGACCTCGGCCTTCTGTCCTTCTTCTTCTGCGCGCGCCTTCTGAATCCGAGCATCCCGCATCGCTTCGGCTTCGGCAATCTCCGCATCCCGCTTGACCGTAGCAATCCGCGGTTTACCAAGCGCTTCCAGATATCCGTGCTTATCGCGAACGTCCTTAATGGTAAAGGAGACGATCTGCAGACCCATCTTCTTCAGGTCTCTTGCTGCAACCCCCTGAACTTCCTGCGCGAACTTGTCGCGGTTACGATATACTTCCTCTACTGTCATGGAACCGAGAATGGCGCGAAGATGGCCTTCCAGCACCTCCTGGGCTTCACCCTTCAGCGCTTCAATGGGCTTGCCCATGAATTGCTCGGCTGCAGTCGCCACATCTTCGATCGAGCTTCCCACTTTAATGATGGCCACCCCGTCAGCCATAACCGGCACGCCCTGCTCCGTGTACACTTCAGGCGTCATGACATCCAGTTTATGAGATAAGAGCGATACGAATTCGGAGCGCTGAAACACGGGGAGTATAAAAGCGCCGCCGCCGCGCACGATTTTGATTTTGCGGCCGGATTCGTCCTCCGACAAATTTTTGCTTCCCAAAAAAGAACCGGTGACAATCATCGCTTCATCCGGGCTCACCGTTTTGTAGCGGGCCCAGAACGCAAGTCCTAACACGACAATGACGCCTACAACAATCGACGGAATTACTAAGTACTCTGGCATTGAATCAATCCTCTCCTTTTCGTTCTTCCAGTTCGGACACCCTCAGGACGCCATCAACAATGTCGACAACCACCACGCGGACACCTGCCGGAAGCGTTTGACGATCAAAGCTGGAGGCAATGTGCATCGTGTTGCCTGCGCCGACCTTGACCATCACTTCCCCGAATCCTTCAGCAGGAAGCGGCACCGTGACTACGCCGATCCTGCCCGCAAGCTCCTTGATGGAGAAGCCCGTCGAGTTCTCGCTGTTCTCCATCGGCTTCACGTACCCGAAGTAGACGAGAATCGAAATGACGATGGCCGCCAAGACAGATAGCGTTACATGGGCACCTGCCGCCAAATCCGTGTATTTCGTCAGCATGATTCCGGTTCCGCCGAATACGGTGATTCCCCCAGCGATCACAACCGGATTGAAAAAATCCACTGACAAAAAGTCCAACAATCCGTCAAGCGCCGAGCTAAGTATGTCGCCTAGCACCACGGTTACGATGGCGAAGATCACGCCTCCGATCAGACAGCCCCAATATAACGCTTCCATGTTGATTGCCCCCTCTGGAATTCCTTACTGTGTATAACAAGTAATACGGCAAAATGTTTGCTAAAGTTTCAATTATTTGCCTCAAACGTATGAAAATCTCTTCATATCTATATTCGACGCCCCAGCAAAAAAGCCTGCACGGCTTGAACCGGCAGGCTTTAAAACCATTTTCTATTCCTTGTCAGCTAACGACAGGACAACCCCTATAACGACATCCGATAGATTTCAACGACGTCCTCGCGCTGCAGCTTGCGGAAGTTGCCAAAAGGACCGAAGCGCATCGCTTTATCGGCCATGGACCCGATCTCGCGATCGTCGATATCGTAATCTCCCAGCGTGCTCGGCGCACCGATGGAAGTCCAGAAGCGGCGAAGCGCCTCGATTCCTTCCAGTCCGGCCGCTTCATCGCTTTTTCCGGCTGCATCAACACCGAATACATTCACGGCAAGCGACTTGAAGCGCTGAGGATCCGCGTTCAGATTATATTTCATCCAGTTCGGGAACAGGATCGCCAGGCCCCCGCCGTGCGGAATGTCATATACGGCAGACACCGCGTGCTCGATGTTATGGGTTCCCCAGTCGCCGGCCATACCCATGTTGATCATCCCGTTCAGCGCCATCGTCCCGCAGTACATGATCGTCTCGCGGTGCTCATAGTTCTCCAGGTCCTCAACCAGCTTCGGCGCCGTTTCGATAACGGTTCGAAGAATCGTTTCGCAGAACCCGTCCTGTACCGGCGTATTGGTATCTTGGTGGAAGTAGTGCTCCAGTACGTGGGACATGATATCCACGATACCGTACACCGTTTGATCCCGGGGAAGGGAGAATGTATGCACAGGGTCCAGGATCGAAAATGCGGGATAAGCATGCGGGCTGCCCCAGCCCATCTTCTCTTGGGTCACTTCATTGGTGATGACGGAGCCGCCGTTCATCTCCGATCCCGTTGCGGCCATCGTAAGCACCGTTCCAAGCGGCAGACCCGCTTGCGGTAAGGCTTTGCGCTCTACGAAATCCCACATATCTCCGTCATACTTGGCCCCTACGGCAATCGCTTTGGAGCAGTCGAGGACGCTTCCGCCGCCGACGGCCAAAATGAGGTCAATGTGATGCTCCCGGCACAACTCCACTCCTTTATGTACCGTTGACAGGCGCGGGTTCGGTTCCACCCCGGCAAGCTCCGTCACCACCGCATTCGCTTCTTTCAGCAAGGCGATGACCTGATCGT
>NZ_AEXS01000070.1:0-33649 GCF_000204455.1 Paenibacillus sp. HGF5
TGGCGCGAACGTGGCCGAGGGATCTTTGAACGGCTCCCAGATTGCAGAAGGATCCATCGAGAGCCGGCACCTTGGACCGGATGCCTTTGATAACTTCACCTTGACCGAGGGTTCTGTTACAGGAAGCCAAATCGCTGAGGGGACCATCGAGAGAAGACATCTTAGACCGGACGCTTTTGATACCTTTACACTTGCTGACGGCAGCATTGACGGCGACAAATTAGGCAAATCGGCTGTCACTAGCGTTCATATTTCCGACGGGGCTGTTACCGGCCAGCAATTGGCTGAATCAGCAGTCACTGCACAGCATCTGGCCTTCACGCCGGTGCGCAGCTCAAGCGGGAAGCCGAAACTTCAGCAATTCGGAATGACCCCCTTTGTATTGACAGGGGCCGACACTCAGACCGAGGTGACCGTCCAATTCGACGAACCTTATGCCGGTATTAACTATGTTATCGTGGGGATGAGCAACAACCCCGGCTTCCAGATTTCACTGAAATCCCAGCGCGAGGATGCAGCAGTTCTGGAAGTGATCCGCCAGCCGAATTGCAGTATTTCCTACGGCTTCGTGTCCTGGATTGCCCTTGGCCCTTCACTGTAACCAGAATATCAAGCCCAAAAGCGGCTCTCCTATAGCGATAGGAGAGCCGCTTACACGTTATTCATGCTATCGTCATTCTAAGGAATCGTATGCTTAGCCAGCCTATGTTTCCGCAGGAAAAGGCGTGGATTGTTCAAATACAGCTCACGAAATTAAAGTCTTGCATAAGGATAGGGATGAAACGCCTGTTCATAACGTGAGTTCCAGTAGTATTCAAAAATAAAAAAGACGAGCTTCAAGCTCGCCTTTTTTATTTTGAAATCGCCTGCATGTATGAACTTTGCAGTCATCAAGTCCGGCAGGAGGATGAACCTATATGCAGATTAAACCGCGCGTCCCTCCCCCTGTGCTGCGCTCTCCCCTGCCTCCGGCCATCTCGTTCGTATGATTGCAGCATAACAGCCCGAGATGAACAATACCGCAGCTGCAATGATATACGTAGTCCGGACGCCGTATTCGTCGGTGATGAACCCGAACAGCAGCGTGGACAGGCCAAATACCAGCGAAACCATCGCGTTTTGAGCCGCGTACACTTTCGGCAACAGATGAACGGATACGCTTCGCTGCAGAGTGGTCTGCAGCGAGACGGATTTCAGCTGTTCAAAAACGCCAAAGCCTGCCGAGAACATAAGGGCCAGCCAAGGCACCGAGGTCAATCCAAAACCGAGCGTCATCAGACTGATGCCGAAGGAAGAGCAGATGACGAACTTGCGAATATTGCGGTCGATCAGCCCCCCGCCTCTCATTCCGAACAGTCCGCCCAGCATGAGTCCCAGGAAAAAGCTTGCGTTGATATATCCCCACCACGCCTCCTCCCTGTGCAGCGCATCGGCCACGTACACGTAGATGATCGCTGCAATCCAGATCACGCCTGCCATCGTCTCCAATACATAAATCACATGAATCGCCCGCAGGGAAGGCTGCTTCCAAATGAGTGTCCAGCCTTCTTGAATGGAGCGCCCTTTCGAAACGCGCGTCTTCTCTTTCGGTTCCGGGGCGGCTTCATGCCGATCCTCTATAAGTTTCATGAAGACTGCCGCTGCCAGGGACAGCGCAAAGGTCAGTCCTATCACGCTGCTTCCGCCCAGGACTGCGACCAGCAGTCCCCCAACGGCCCAGCCTCCCAGTTGGATCATCTGATCCACGATGGCAACAAAGCTGTTCGCTTTCGTTAACTCGGCGGCATCCACCAGACGAGGCAGCATGGCATGGCTGGCAGGTGCAGCCCAGCCATCGAGCAAGGAGATGAGAAATACGAATCCGAGAATCGCATAAACCGTCGCCTCCTGCGCTCCCAGTGCATAGCAGGTTACCATCAACAGGAACAACACGGCCGTTTTTCCGATCTGAGACGAAACAAGCAGCGTCTTGAGGCTGTACTTGTCCATTAAAACGGGTGCAAAGCTCCCGCTTATAAACCGGGCCGTCGTCGTAACGAAAGGGATCATGGCCATCAACATGGCGGATCCCGTAATCCCATGGATCATAGCCATCAGGCCGACAATGTAAAATAAATCGCCGCTATTGGCGAGCGCCTGGCCTATCCAGAGATATCGAAAGGATTTCCGTTTCATCTTTCTACCCCAATTCTGTATTTAGTTGTGCGGGTTGGGTAGAAAAACCTACATGTTCTGGCCTCCGTCATTTCATATGACTCATATAGTAACATCCTTCATGTCTTCTGTTAAGCTGCTCGGTATTTTTCAATCCCTTCTCATTTCAGCTTTGGATTCGCATATACGGCGTAATCGGCCTGGTATATCCCTCCATTCGCCTATTTTTTATCCCAGGCTAAAACTATTTGGCCCTCTCCACGGTCTAACGATCAGTCAAGCGCACTCAAGTACTTGAGTTGATCCCATCCATCCGGCCAATGAATGAACAGATCAACGAATTCGTGCCATGACATGTATACTAGTGCTAGTAGTTAGGAGTGAGTGAACTGAGAGCGAAAGAATCGAAGCAACAACAGTTCAGCGAACATATCGAGAAATGCAAGAACAAGTTATACCGGGTGGCCTATTGCTATGTCAAAAACGAGCAGGAGGCACTCGACATCGTCTCGGAAGCGACCTATAAGGGATACCTCGCTTATGAACGGATGAACGAGCCGCAGTATTTTGATTCTTGGATGACCCGGATCGTCATTAACGCTGCCATCGACCATCTCGGTCGCAAGAAGCGGTTTACCTATATGGAAGACCAGGCTCAGGACTACGCGGCTGCAGAGCATGCGGTCCCGCTGGAGGAGAAAATGGATCTGTACGATGCGCTGGACAAACTGCCGCCGGAGGAGAAAACCTACATCATTTTGAAGTTTTTTGAGGACCTGCGCTTTAGGGAAATGGCGGATGTGCTGTCATTATCCGAGAACACCGTCAAGACCAGGTTTTATCGCATTATCGGAAAATTGAAATCTTATTTAATCGAGGGAGAGGTCGATAGCCTATGACTGGAAAAGAACGCTACGAACACATTGAAATTCCCGCTCAGTTAACAAGCGTTATAGATGCTGCGCAGAAAAAGGCGGCCACCCGTAAACGATCCAAACGCATGATGAGGTATTCTTCCGTTGTTGCAGCGGCCGCTGCCCTGCTCTTCGTGGTCAATATCCCAACGGTAGCCAATGCCTTATCCAAAGTACCCGTGGTGGGCAGTATCGTTCAGGTGCTGCAATTCGGGAGCGGCGGCGAGCGGACCGACGGCGTGACCGTAGGAACGGAAGCTTCCGAGGATGTATTCAAGATTCATTTTGATCAGGAGGGCGAGTCCGTTTCCAGCGTGCCTGCCTATACCGTCGACCATAGAGATGCCCCGAACCGCCTTATTTTCACGTTTAACGGGGTTCGAAATTTTGACTATGATACCATCAAGAAAGACATGCTGGCGCTTCCGCTGGTGAAGGATGTTTATGAAAATGTGATTCTGGACGATTCGGCCATGCGTTTTGTCGTTGAGCTGAAGGACGGCGTGAAGCATTCCGTATCGGAATATAAAGATCCCGGCTATTTGGAGCTGAAGCTTACTTCGACCGGCGAGCCGGTAACGCCGCGCGAAGTCTTCTATATCCGCAGTGAGACGATGCCGCAAGGGGAATCCCTTGCCATTCTTGAAGAGATTTACTTGGAAGACGACGTGACCTTCATTAAGGCGGCCGGAGGGGACTTCATCGCGGTCATCGGCGGATTCGATACCCGCGAGGCTGCCGAGCAGAAGCTCAGCGAGATTTCGTCGCGCGAGACCTACGGCGATGATCTTCGCATCGACAGCTGGATGAGCAATGAGCGCCCGGACTAACCGGTAACATGATAGAAGCACCGCTCCGACAAGTGTGGGAGCGGTGCTTTTTTGATGATCACATGATTCAAGTTCGATGTACCGTCAGCTCCGGATGCAGCTCTCCGGCCGTAAGAACGTTATGCTTACCCACTTAGTTCACACGATAAACTATCGCTTCATAAGGGTTTAAGGTGAATGGGCCGAAACTCCGGTCCGACCGCGCGTAATTGGAGAGCACCACTTCCGGATGACGGCCGCTCCATTCCGCGGGAAACTGAAAATCCGGCGTCCTGCCGTAAAAGTTCAATACGATCAGATATACCTCGTTCCCTAATGTCCTGGAATAGGCGAAGATTTCCGGATGCTCCTCCAGCACGGCTTCGTATTTTCCGTAGATCAGCACCTCGGTGGACTTGCGCAGACGGATCAAGGCCTTATAGTAATTCAGAATGGAATCCGGATCGGCCAGCTGATGCTCCACGTTGATCTCATGATAATTCGGATTGGACCGAATCCACGGCACGACGGATGAGAAACCGCCATAAAGCGTGTCATCCCACTGCATCGGCGTTCTTGCATTGTCCCTGGCCCGGTACGCGATTCTGCGCATCGTCTCGGACACGTCTTTTCCGTCCAACAGCCGCTCGCGATAATAATTGTAGATCTCCACGTCCCGATAATCGCTCAGCTCCGGAAACTCGACATTCGTCATCCCGATTTCCTGCCCCTGGTAAATGAACGGCGTCCCTTGCATCAGCATAAAAAAAGTAGCCAGCATCTTGGCCGATTCCTTATGATAGTGGACCGGATCGCCAAAACGGGATACGGAGCGCGGCTGATCATGGTTCTCCATATAGAGAGCGTTCCAGCCTGTCCCTTCCAGGCCCGTCTGCCATTTATGCATGATCTGCTTCAATTCGGCCAAGTCCCAGACGGCGTAATCCCAGCGCCCTTCGAGTCCGAAGTCGAGATTGACGTGCTCAAATTGAAAAATCATGTTCAGCGCCCCGTTCTCCTCCCCGATCCAGCGGTCTGCTTCGGCGATCGGAATGCCGCTGGCTTCGCCCACCGTCATAATGTCATAATCGGCGAACGCTTCGCGTTTGAATTGCTGAAGAAATTCATGGATTCCCGCGATATTCCGGTGACCGGGATTTGAATCGACATATCGAAGGTTGTTTGGATTCGGCATGTCGGGCAAACCCGGCAGCTTCTTAATATGGGTGATCGCGTCCACGCGAAAGCCGTCGATCCCTTTATCCAGCCACCAGCGGATCATCCGCACCAGCTCTTCCCGGACCGCCGGATTCTCCATATTTAGATCAGGCTGCTTTTTTGAATAGAGATGGAGATAATATTGACCCGTTAACTCGTCGTACTCCCAAGCGGAACCGGTGAACACCGATTCCCAATTGTTCGGCTCGGCCCCATCCCTCGGGTCCCGCCAGATGTAATAATCCCGCTTCGGATTCGTTCGGGAGGAGCGGGCTTCCATAAACCACGGGTGTTCATCCGAGGTATGATTAAGCACCAGATCCATGATAAGGCGCATGCCGCGCTTATGAATTTCGGCCAGCAGCCGGTCGAAGTCGGCCATCGAGCCGAATTCCGTCATAATATCCTGATAATCGCTGATATCATAGCCGTTGTCGTTATTGGAGGATCGATAGATAGGGCATACCCATATGACGTCAATCCCGAGATCCTTCAAATAATCCAGACGGGATATCACTCCTTGCAGATCCCCGATGCCGTCTTCATTCGAATCCATGAAACTGCGCGGATAGATCTCATACGCAACGGCTTCTTTCCACCATGCTTTCCGCATTGCCTGATCCCCCGTTTACAATCAAAATGCTGCCCATCGCGGTATACGGACATTAGTCGTTTATACATTCTTATGAACCGACTACTGCCTAAGCCGCAGTCTGTGGCAGCATACAGTATTGCCGTTTAAACGATCATATAAGCCTGGTAACCATAGAATGGCCATGCCGCGGGGATATGCGGCACAGCCATTCTAAGTCTATCCTCTCACGTATTTACCGGTCAGGGAGTGTTCCGCCGCGATCAGTTCGGCGGGCGTTCCTTCGAACATGACCCTCCCTCCCCTGCTGCCGCCTTCGGGCCCAAGATCGATGATCCAGTCCGCCTGACGAATCACGTCCAGATTGTGCTCGATCACGATCACCGAGCTGCCGTTATCGACGAGCCGATTCATCATGTCCAGCAGATGCCCGACATCCGACATATGCAGCCCCGTCGTCGGCTCATCCATGACGTAAATCTGCCCCTGCTTGTGCAGCTCGCTGGCCAGCTTGATGCGCTGGCTTTCCCCCCCGGACAGGGTGCTCAGCGGCTGTCCGAGGGTCAGATAGTGCAGGCCCACGTCATGCAATGCTTCCAGCCGCCGCCTGATTTCTTTTTTCTCGAAAAAACCCAGCGCCTGCAGCACCGTCATGTCCAGCACCTCGGTGATCATTTTTCCCTGGAGCTTGTACTGAAGCACATCATCCTTGAAACGTCTGCCGTCACAGGTATCGCACGGCGACTTGATGCCTTCCATGAAAGCCAGGTCCGTATAGATGAAACCGAGCCCGTGGCAGTCGGGGCAGGCCCCTTTGGAATTGAAGCTGAACAGGGATGGACTCTGATCGTTCGCCTTGGCGAACATACTCCGGATGTCATCCATGATCCCTGTGTAGGTGGCAGGATTGGAACGGATCGAGGCGCTGACAGCGGATTGATCGATGACAACAGCCTCGGGATGCTGGGACAGAAAGGCATGGTGAATGAGCGAGCTCTTTCCTGATCCCGCTACGCCCGTGACCACGGTCAATACGCCTACCGGGATATCCACCGTCACATGGTTCAGGTTATGATGATTCGCATTGGCAATGCGCATATGCCCTGTAGGTACGCGAAACTGTTCCTTCATCGGCATCCACCGCTTCATATACTGCCCTGTTAAGGTGGAAGCTTGGTCGCACAGCTGCTCGACCGTCCCTTCGAAGACAATTTCCCCTCCCCGGGTACCGGCATTGGGCCCCACATCCACCACATGGTCGGCAATTTCAATCACGTCACGGTCATGCTCCACGACCAGCACGGTGTTGCCCTTGTCGCGAAGCTTCCTCAGCATGCCGTTCAGACGGTGAACATCCCGCGGATGCAAGCCCACGCTCGGCTCATCAAAAACATACATCATGTCCGTCAGGCTGCTGCCCAGATGCCGGACCATCTTGACCCGCTGCGACTCGCCTCCGGAGAGCGTGGTCGTCTCCCGGTTCAGCGTCAGGTAATCCAGTCCCATATCCATCAAATGCTGCAGCCGCTCCGCTAAGCTGGCTACCATGCCGGCAGCGATCGGCTCCTTGATATTCAGGATGAACGCTCTTAGATCCCCGATCTCCATGGCCGCACACTCGGCGATGTTGAATCTGTTGATCCTGCAGCTTAACGCAGCTTGGCTGAGCCGTGTCCCCTCGCATAACGGGCATGTGCCGTGCGTAATGAAATTTTTCACGTGATTGAAGGTTCGTTCGGACAATTCGCTGCTGTCTCGCTGAATATACAGCCGGTTGAACTTCAGCACGAGGCCTTCGAAGTCGGACTGCACCGGTCCGCCTTTGGACGGGAACGTCACTTTTCCCTCCTTGCCGTACAGGAAGAGATCCCGTTCCGCTTCGGAATAATCGGCCAGCTTCTTGTCGTTATCAAAGAAACCGGACATGGTGTAGTTCTTCATATACCAGCTGTCCACCGAGAAAATCGGAAACCGGACCGCTCCCTCATTCAAGGATTTGGTCGTATCCAGCAGCTTTGTCAGATCCAGCTCCACCTTCTTCCCGATTCCCTGGCATTCGGGGCACATGCCCTGCGGATCGTTAAAAGAAAACGCATTGGAGTAACCCACGAATGGCTGCCCCACCCTCGAAAACAGCAGTCGAAGAACGGCGTACAGATCGGTGATCGTGCCGAGCGTAGAACGCGAGTTCCCTCCCAGCCGCTTCTGGTCGATGACGATGGCGGTCGACAAATTCTCGAGCGAGTCCACGTCCGGGCGGCTATGCCGGGGAAGCCGATTCCGGACAAAAGCGGTGAACGTCTCGTTCAGCAATCGCTGGGCCTCGGAACTGATGGTATCAAACACGATGGACGATTTGCCCGAGCCGGATACGCCGGTAAAGACGGTGATTTTTCGTTTTGGAATTTGGAGCGAAACATTCTTTAGATTATTCTCCCTGGCACCGCGAATGCGGATATATTCTTGCGGCATGGCCGTTCCTCCTTTGTGCCCTGTAGTGCTCCTATTATAAAAGGGCATTCATGACATGTACTGTCATAATGAAGAAAAGCTGCTATGATTCCGGTCGAACCCGCGCCGGGAAAATATCAGAAGGGTTGCTGGCCTATTAATGGTATACTTAGTTTATAATGAGTCAGGGGAAAGAAATGCAACATCCTTCCATTTTTGATTTCGGTTTGCCAATATGCATCCTGTCCATTACAATTTACGGAACATCATCTTTCGAAGATTTCATGATTACAGGAGAGTAATGACGATATGAGCAAAAAAATAGTCGCCATCGATATGGATGATACGATCTGCCATCTGATTCCCAAAGCCATCCATTATCACAATTTGCAGTACAAGGATCCCCAGCTTACGCTCGATCAGATTACCGATTACAACCTGCACCAAATCTGGCATCCTGAATGCTCGGAAGAATTTTTCTTCGGAAAGCCCGGCTTGTATGAAGAGCTCGAGCTATTTGACGAATATACGATTGACGAGGTTCACAGAATGACACATGATTATGATGTCATTGTCGTTACCGCAGCCCGCCCATCCTCGGTGCCCGAGAAATGGAGATGGCTGCAGAGGCATATGCCTTTTATTCCGTTCGAGAATTTTTTCGTGGCCAAGCGCAAGGATTTGGTGGAGTTTGACCTTCTGATTGACGATGGTCCCCATAATGCGATTGCTGCGAGAAAAGCCGGAAAACAGACCATCCTGATTCCGCGCCCATGGAATGCGCATATTCAGCATGAATTTATTCTGAAGGACTCCTGGAAGGGAATGAACGAGTTAGTAGACCGCATTTTATCCGATTCTAATCATCAAGGGGAAATGAAATGAATATAGACCGCAATAGCCGGTACCTATCGCAAGACATCCATTTTTTCGCTGCCGCGCTGTCGGAAACGCTGGTTTCCGTGTGGGAGGAAGACCCCGCAAGCGTATACGTGGAGATCGAGCGAGGTTACATTGAATGCTACACGCCGGATGTCGTCCGCATCCGCAACGAAGAAACAGGTTATTTGACGCACTACAGCCGTGATACCGCGATGTTTCAGCGGATGTAAAATAAGATAAGAGCCGCTTCCCTTGCCGGGAGGCGGCTCTTTTTATTGCCCGATTTATCTTTTTTGCCAAGTTCACCTTTTAGCTGACAAGACAAGAAACAAGGTTGCGAGCGGGCCTAACAACAGCGACAGCAGAAACCAGTTTAAGCCCGTTCTGTTCTTTCCTTGGGCCAGCCCGGCATTGATCAGTGCCAGCGTTCCCCATCCCACGTAAAATTCGTTATTCATCGTATCCCCTCCGAACGCATTCTATCTGGCTTAATACGTATGGCGGAATGAATCGTTGCAGGATATGCGCAAAAAGAGCAAGGAATGCTCCCTGCCCTGCGTGGTTATAAAAATACGGCACATTCGCTTAAAATGCCGCGATGCGCGGCTCCGGGAAGAAGCCGAAGCTTCCCAGCGTCGGGACGATGCTCACGCTTGCTCCAATTCCCTTAACAGCTGAAATATCTGTCCCCTGTGATGGGACTCATGCTCAATCAGATGATAGATGACCCATTCGGGCGTCACATCGTAAGGCTCCAGTTGTCTGGGCCTTCTCCAGTCCGAAAGGTCCATGCCTCGGAAATGGGCAACCAGTTCCTGACGAACCATGTCCATACGGTGGAGATGCTCAGCGAGCGGCTGATCCGGCACTTCGGAAAGACGGTTATCCTCCGTACGGTGATCCCAGGGGAAACATGCCTTTATTTTCGGGTCCCAATCGGATTCAAGCACCTCGGCGTACAGCCAGTCCGCTTCGATTAAGGCAATATGGTATAGCAGTGAACCGATGGATTGCCGGCCGGCCGCCTTATGATTCAAATGCTCATATCGGATCCCGGCCAGCCGTTTCAATATCGTCCGCCGCACCTCCTCGAGTCCCCATATCCAGCGGCCGATCTCCGGCTCAAACCCAGGCAGCGCCTCAACGGTCAACGTTTTCCTTTGCAAGTCTTTCACGCTCCCTCTCATGATCTCATGAACTATAGGATAACAGGCGGGAGACGCAGGCTACAAGGTAACGTTCGGTTTAGACCAAAATGATCCTGGGACCCATTGCAGCCGTTCTTACTTCTTTCTGGTCGCAATCGCCTCTGCCGTTTGTTTAACGGCCTGATGCCCGAATACGGCGAACGCCCCCGCAAGGATGCCTTGGATGATATTCTCCACGCTCCAGCCGATCAAGCCGGTTGTCAACAGGATGGATACGACCATAACCACATATACGATGCTCCAATTCGGAACCTTAGGCGTTTGCTTCAGCACGTATCCGATCACCCAACAAGCGGCAACGACCATGAACAGCCGCGGATCGATCAGTTGAAAAATGACGCTCCATTCCATGACAAACCCACCCTTTCCATTCATTTTCTACATCCTATTCCTAGAGCCTATGTATCGGCTTGTACTTATATCCTTATTCCCGCAGGCAAAATAATAGAATCTGCCGATGGAATTCGTGATAGGTTCATGGATGGGCAGACGAAGCGCCAATCGCGTATTCCCGGGTGGGGGGAATACGTGAAGATATTCTTTGAAGTGGCGTTGAAACTAAAGGTCATTGCCTGCCGCTTCAATGATCCCGCAGATCCAGTCGGTCAACCGCCGATCCTTCTCTTCCTGACTGCAGTCCGTTGGGAAGGCAAGGTAGTGCTGATGCTCGGGAATCCGGGGTATCCCCTTCTTCATGACGGCATCCGCCCTGGTATCGTTTTGGTATTCTATAAAACGAAGATCCCTTCCGTCCAATGTCTGATAGGCATAACAGCTGTACTCGATTTCGTCGATGACGGTCCAGTGATGTCCCTGCTTCCTGGGATTGCACAACACATGCGTGCCCTTCAGCTTGTTCAGTGAGTACAGAAAGCCTTGCAGCTGGGCCTCTGTTATGTGGTAGTCATCCAAGTAATACCGCTGCGAGACTCTGTCCGCATTCGTGTCGATGATCTGATAGTTTAGAATAAACGCAGCCCCTTTGCGCAGCACCGGATCGAAGTAATCCTTCTGAATCCGGCCCTTATGACGGGAAAGGCGATCAGACACCAGATCATCCATGTTGCTATGGTCCAGGTTATGACCGAAAGTGATCAAGAACTTGCGATTCTTCATGCAGAACTCTCCCTTATATGACCGATATAATGCCAGTATATCCCACCCATTATTATACAAAACAAGGCAGCCTCCTCACCAACGGAAGCTGCCTTGCTCTTAAACCTGTTCAAATATCCCCAATTCCAAACCACATTAAATGTTATGCTTTGCTAACCTCGGCTTCATCCGCTACCGCGGCCTCGGTCTCGGTCGTGGACTGACCCTGCCATAACAGCTGCATCTCTTCGCTCGTGGCGAGCAGCTCGCCCAAGCTCCCCTCCGCTTCGATCCGTCCATCCTTCATGACGATGATATGATCGGCCTTGGACAGGGCCGCCCTGCGGTGCGATACCGCAATGCAGGTGACGTCACGCTCCTTGAACATTCCCTCCCATACCAGCTGCTCCGTCTCCACGTCCAGCGCGCTGGACAGATCGTCGAAGATGTACAGATCCGCGCCGGTCATCAGCATGCGCGCCGTGGCCGCGCGCTGGATCTGTCCCCCCGACAGCATGACGCCTCTCGGGCCGACAAACGTCTCCAGCCCTTGATCCAGATTCTCGATGTCCTTCTCCATGACGGCCAGCCGAACGGCCCGTTCCAGCGCTTCCTCGGCCCGCTCTTTCTTCCCTTGCACGATGTTCTCTCTCAAAGGATCGCTGAACAGCCTTGGAACCTGCGGGGTATAAGCCGCCCGAGGGGGCATCAGGAAGGTAGCCGGATCGACTTCTTCCCCGTTCCAGCGAATCGTGCCCGCCTGCTTGGGCAGCAGCCCCAGCAGGGTCCGGACAAGCGTCGATTTCCCGGCCCCGATTCGGCCGGTCACCACCAGAAACTTGCCGCGCTCCAGGCGGAGGTTGATATTCGATATCCCATTCTCCGAATTCGGATAATGATAGGATAAATTCTTTACCTCCAGCTCCTTGAGCTTCTCCCCCGGCTCCCTTCGAATGAGAGGCAGTTCCGGAGGATCTTCGTTCAGATACGTTTCCCTCGCTTCAATAATCCGGTCCTCCTCGCCGGGGCGGAACAGCGAGCGCATACGGTCAAAGGAAACCTTCAGCCGTTTGTGCTGGAACACCATATATCCGAACAAGGAAATGCTGAACCCGATATTGGCCAGGTACGTCGTAAACAACGCAAAATCCCCGACGGTGAAATGCCCGGCCTGCATCTCGGTTGCGCACATCAACAGGATCAGCCCCGTACAAATGCTCAGCACATGCTGGTTCAGGGACCGCATCCATTGTTTGAACAGATTATCCTTCAGCGCCGCCTGCCGGCGGTCCTCATTCAGCTTCGTGAAGCGTTCATGGACATGATCCTCGGCCTGCCCGAGCTTCAAGGCTTGGACCGCGCCGAAGGTTTCGGCAATGAAGCTGGTGATTCGCCCCGTAGCTTCCCGGTTCTTCAGGCCGTAACGCCGCGCGCGGTTGCCGGATAAATTGTTCAGCAGCGTGACCACTACGAGCGGCAGCACGGCCACCAGCATGATTTTCCAGTTAATGCTTGCCATGATGACAACGGATACGAGCGCAAAAACAAGGCGTCCCCAAAAATCCACCCAGGACTCCACGTATTCCACAACTTCATCCACGTCATCGCGGAAGCGGCTCATCGCCTCCCCTGGAGAAGCCGGCAAATTCCGTCCCGGCCAGCGCATGATCCCCGCCAGCATGTTGGTGCGCAAGATAGCCTGGATATGATAAATATACGTTACCCATTGATAGAAAGCCGCAAAGAACGTCCCCACCCGCGTAACCCTTACAACGGCAATAAAAATCAAAGGAACGGCCAGCCATACATAATCCGTTGAATTCGATGTGGCCCGGTCGAAAAACCACTGCATTCCGAGCCCGATCAATAACGGCAGCGAATGAAAGATGCACCACAACAAACCATTGATTAAAAATAATGAGGGCTTGAATCGAAACAGCCGCCCTATAAAACCCGTGATGGTCACGCCAGCTCCTCCTCTCTGCCTGTACTCAGCAGTCTCGCATAATGCGATGCCGGATCTAACGCAAGTGCTTCCCGTGCGCCGAATTCCAGAATTCGCCCGTCACCCAGCACCATGATTTTATCCACCTGCTCCAGGGTAGCCAGCCGATGCGCGATGACGATGCCCGTACTGCTGCTCATCAGCTGATCGACGGCTGCCTGCAGCATGGTCTCCGTTGCGGCGTCCAAGCGTGAAGAGGGTTCATCCAGAATCACGAGGCTCGGCTGCGTCAAAAATACCCGGGTTAACGCAAACAGCTGTGCTTCCCCGGCGGACAACGAGGCCCCGCCTGTGGTCAGATGCGTATCCAGACCTTCCGGCTGCGCATCGATCCACTGCCGAAGCCCGAGACGCTCCGTCGTTTCCAGGATGAATTTGTCCGACACGCCGTAATCGAATAGCGTCAGGTTGTCGCGTAGCGAGCCGTCGAACAGCTGCACATCCTGCGTAACCATCCCCACCCGGCGGTAAAGCGCGGGCAGCTTCAGCTTCGTGATATCCGTGCCTCCGACGCGGATGACCCCGCTGTCGATGTTATACAGCCGAAGCAGAATGCGGCTGAGACTCGACTTCCCGCTGCCGGTACGTCCGATGATCCCCAGGCGTTCACCCGGCTTTACTTCAAAGTTAATGTCCTTTAATACCGGTTTATCCGCGTTGTAACTGAAGTTGACGCCCTCAAACTCCAAACCGAGCGCGCCTTCGGGCAGCTCTTCCTGCTCCCCGTCCACGATCTCGCTCTTGTTGGACAGCAGCTCTCTGGAGCGCAGCATGCCGGATTTCGCTTTCTGAAACTCCTGCACTTGGTCGCCCAGCATCTCGATCGGATCGTTTAACATCTGCGTATATTGATAGATCAGGAACAGGGTTCCCAGCGTAATTTCATCGATCAAATAATAGCGTACCCCCAGTAACAGGACTGCGGTAACCGCCAGGGCAAACAGGATCACCGTGGTGTTCCAGGGTACGACGCGGAGCATCCAGGCTTTTCTCCCCTTCAGGAACACGCTGCGCATCAAGCGGTGAAACCGGTTCATGACGTACGGCACGTTGCCGTTCGCCTGAACATCCTCGATGCCGGCGATGCGTTCCTCAATCAATCCGAACAGCGAAGCGCTGGCTTCCCGTTCGTTCTTGGAGGAATTGACGCCCATATTCCGGATGAACACCATGAACAGAATGGACAGCAGCGTGAACACCGTCATAACGATCGCGATGGGCAAATTGACCGTAAACATGAATCCCAATATGCCGGCAAGCAGTACGAAGCTGCCGATCACCTGCACGATGAACATCGCAAAGAAATTCGAGATATTCGTCACGTCTCCGTCAATCCGCTCAATCATCTCGCCGGGCGTTTTCACATTATGAAACCGCATATCCAGCCGCAAGCAATGCTTCAGAAGATCACCGCGGAGACGGTTCGTCGCGCGCCATGAAATATCGTTCCCCAGATAACTGACAGCTACGGTAATCAGCTGATTAAACACAGCCACTACCAGGAATAATCCCGCAAGCTGGATCAGCGTGGCTATCACGCCTCCGCCGGCTGCCGTGTCGATAAAGCGTTTGACAATCTGCGGATTCAGCAGCTGCAAGCCGGTCGACGTCAGCAGCATGGCGAGCAGCAGGATCAGCCGTCCTTTTACCGGCTTCAAATACCGAAGCAGCCATGACATGGATACCTTTTCTTTTTTGGGCACAGTGCCCACCCCCATATGCAAGCAAGTATATACGGACCGTCATTCCCCAAACACAGGCATGCCCGGCAGTAAATCATTACCAGTCTACATGAAAACCCCGATCATTCCTAGGTAAAGAATAATTATAATGTGATGATCGTTTATGACTCTGTAGCTTTGAATTCGTCCATCTCAAGAAGCTTCCACTATAAGTAATAACAAATAAAAAACGAACGCTAAGCTTCTGCATCCATGATGCAGAGCGGGCGTTCGTTGATCGTTCTGATTATGAGTACTGTCGTTATCTCGTTGTTAACGTAATGTGATTTGAGCCTTGTCCTTATCTTCAAGCTTGACTACCAAGCTTTCTTTAGAGTCAGCAACGCTATCGGGTACTTCTATGACAACAAATCCAGACTTTGTAGCCAAAGGTTTGATGCTGCCCGTTCCCAGATCACCATCAATCATGGTTACCGTGTAATTATATTCATATTCCTCTTTAAATATGGCTTTCATACTAACGCCGCCAATTATTGAAGTGAAGTCCTTTGCCTCTTTACCATTATTCGTAACAGTGTAATTTAGTATAAGGAACTTATTCCCTTCATCAGCGCTTGACGAAAACATATCCGCGCTTACTTTTTGGTCAAACTCAAACGAATCAAGCACAACTTCCCAATCCCCTAATGTAAACTTTTCTCCAGGTTTGTTGGAAACCTCTTTCGGCTCTTCTTTGGCTGGTTCTGTTGCTGCTTCTTTGCTTGGCTCTTCTTTAACGGTTTCCCCTGCTGCGTCCACACTTTGCTCATTTTGTTGTGGAGAGTCACTGCTTGTAGTATTATTTCCGCATGCCGAAATAACTAAAAATGCACAAATCATCAAAATCAAACCGAACTTTGTTCTCATTTACTGACCTCCGTGTAGGTAATATATACCACATTATCATACCATATATTATTTTTCTATTATTTTCTTAACTTTTTGATATTTTCCCCAATCTATAAAATCGAATTAAAAAGTGCTAAAGAATCGCATCAGTTAGAGAAATGATTCATTTTCCTTCCTGCAATTCCGTTTTTTCTTCTATATAAATCTAGCGAGTCAATACCCGCTTCAAAAAAAAGCGAATCCGATAATTCAGCATACTCGTATATGTATAATAGAGTGACGTGCAACTTTTTGGAGGTGGGCATAATGAATACTGGGATCAGTGGATTAGACGGACTGGATGAAGAGAAGCTATCAGAAATTCGCGAAAATGCCGCAAGGCTCTCGGACATGAAACAAGAGGTGCCCGTGGAAGAACTGTTCTCGGAATCATTTATTCAAAGACATACGAAGTTTTCTTCCATCGATCACTTGCTGAAGGCCGCTGGATACGAGGGAAGCACCGATGAAGATTTTGACGAATTCATACAAGGTCGCACGATTAACCCGTTTATCGTTGAGCATACTCCATTTCGCAGCTGGCAGGATTTTCAGGAATTAGCCGTATCCGCTTATATTACGAAATGGCTGGGTTTGTAAATATTCCATCAGTACCGTACCTTGGGTCTTTCCCCAATGGGAAGGCAACCAAAGAAGCCCCTCTAACCGATGTTAGAGGGGCTTCTGATATATTATTTAAAAGGGGTGCTTCTATCATATGCCCGAAATATTAAGGGCAGCTTAAATTACGATTAAAGAGACATAAATTGTTCATCATGAACGCATCCTTGTGCATCTGCATCAAGGGTGCGGCTCCATTCGTTTGTGGGAGACACGTCATTCTAAAAATCCCCGGGCCATGGCCTATTCGGTCGTCACCGTAGCCGTTTTGGTCTTGTTATCCCATCCCACTTTGGCGCCTAATGCCTCACCGATGGCCCGGAGCGGTACATAAGTCACGCCATTCTCCAGCCTGCCATCTTCGATCTGCTTACCGTTTACAATGACATTGACCTTATCGCTCACCTCAGTACCCCCCTCTTTCTTCTGAAGTCCCAGGTATTTGGCAATGCCGTTTACATGGCCTCTCGCCAGAGCGTCCATCACGTCCTGCCGTTTCAGCTTGGCTGCATCCGCTGCCACATCGATAAACAGGTTCTCGGTCAACACCGCAGGCATTTTAGATTCACGGACCATATGCAGGTTAGCCGCCTTCTGTCCTCGATCGCTTGCCCCGTAGGATGTAATCGCGCTCATGACCTCCGAATGAATAACATTCTGGAGTTTTACCGAACCAGGGCTTGCGGAGGTATATCGATATGACTCGAAGCCCCCTGCACCGCCGCCTGCGTTACAGTGGATGCTTACCAGGATATCGGTACCGGCGGCGTTTGCCTTATGGGTCCGTTCCGCCAATTCCAGAAACACGTCGGAAGATCGGGAGAGGTATACCTGAACGCCGTCGTAATCGGCTTCCAATCGTTTCTTCACGGCCAGGGACAGCGCTAATACGATATCCTTTTCCTGCAGCCCGTTTCCGGTGGCTCCGGCATCCTTTCCGCCATGTCCTGCGTCAATCCAAACCTTTTTCACGATCATTCACCGCCTTTGTAGGTTGTTCAATAGCCTGGTGGCTAAATACAGCGAAGTAGGCCGCGTCCCTTCCTTCCACTCATGCTTCCACGTTTACTAGGCAAGCAACTATAGATCCTACTGCAAGGACGAGTATAATATATACATACTCCAATGGGGTACGGTCGGTGTTTGCTGGAGCCTATATCGAATGGCCCGGTTACGGTTTTGAGCTGACCTCTTGTGCCCAGACCCATGCTTCATTTCATCCGGAATCCCTGATATTATGCATACTATGGAACTTTCCCGGAGATTGCCGTCATGTTTGGCAAGGCGGTGATTTCATCTGTGTTACTTCTATTCTAACCGATCGGAGACGGGTTATATGTCTGGATTCGTACTTATCGTGTTCGCTGCAGCTCTTATCATTCGTGGTGTCATGAGGATACGCAAACCCACATGGGGGTCCTTATATAAAATGTGGAACATAAAGTATGGGTCGGAGCCTGATTCCGACTACATTCACTATATAAAATCCAGCGGGATTCTTCTGGTGGTTCTGGGATCGATCCTACTCGTATCCGGGGTTCTGATGGTTATATTTTGAGCTCCATAACCGATACTTTCATCCCTTTAGGATTTAAAAAGCCCTGCCGACATGAGTCGGCAGGGCTTTTTGTTACGCGAAAGAAACGAAATTATACCCAGAAAGAAGCAGTAATGATGACCAACAAGATGAAGAGAACAAGAATCGCTCCGACAGAGTTATAGCCGCCGTATCCAACTTCGCCCATGAGATTCCCTCCTTTGCTTACGATACGATATAACGTATTCAAAATTTCATGAAGTGTCAGGGCGCATGTACTGCTCATAGACAAAAAATACCTCCGCCAGCCTCTGCCAGCGATCCAAGTGTCACTCGGCGACGAGATTTCCTGTTCAGTCAGGCGGTCATTTATTTTCAATCCCGGTAAATCAAATTTGGCACGATACGTATATAGACAAGCTCGGCAATTAGCTCTATCACGGTTTGCGTGACGATTACCGCAGCTGCAATCGTAGCCATTTCCTCGGGCAGAGTAAATGCTAAAGGAAGAACGACTAATGAATTCCGTGTCCCTGCACTAAATATAAGCGCTCTCCCATCCTTGGGTCCGATTCGAAAAAACGCCGAAGTCGCTCGTGAAATAAATGGCGTCATGATATGGAATAGAACATAAATGGGAATAACCGCTATGATAACGTTGAGATCTTCATACACCCTCCCGATTTGTGAAGCAATGACTACAAAAAGAACGAGTGCCATAAAGGGTACTGGGAGCCATGCGGTTAATTGCAACGATTCTGAACCCTTGGCACTTTTCTTAGCCCAGAACTGTGCAGCTACAGCAAGAAGCAACGGGACGATGATCAAGAAGATAAACGCCTCGACAAATGGGCCGACCTTGACCACTTCTGCTGCTTCCGAGCCAAGGAAAAGCCACAAGTAAAACGGAAGCATAATGATTTGTACTACAAAAAGGATCGGTGTGGATGCAAGAATCAATCGCTCATTCCCTTTCCCTAACTGTGTAAAAACAATAACATAATCAATGCATGGCGTCAGAAGCACAAGGCAAACACCAAGTAAAACGGGAGCCGGTTGAGGAAATACCAAGGTTAGAATATAGACGAGAACCGGTGTTAGAACAAAATTCACAAGCAATAGAGCTCCTATAAAACGCCCGTTGGATAAAGCCTCCCTCAGCTTAAGGAATGGAATTTGACAAAACATGCTGAAAAGAAGAATGGCAATCAGGAATGATATGGCAGGCTCAACAAACATGCCTATGGCGGGACTTAATAAGCCAATTACTGCACCTAATATCAAGGCTGCTGCATAAACGCCTATTTGATTCTTCTCTACACTCTCCAGTCTAAGCATTTGTCCACACTCCACTTTTTACCCGAATTATATCACGGGACCGGCATGGCACTGTAAAATACCGCTTTTGAGGCCGCGCTGCTCTCAACCATTGCTATACCCTATTTAGCTCTTGGAGAATACCCCCCCCATCTCTGAAAGGGTTCCTAACATTGATTATTCTTCTTATAGCGGCATCTTTGCGTTCAATTTCGTACCAAACTTTTTTTATTTTTATCATATTAGATCTAATACTAAGTTATGGCTAACAAGGGTAACTCAAAATCTCAAAGCGGCAGTCCAAGACGATGTCCACGTCTTAGCTTACCGCTTGTCTTAAGTTATAGGCCCCAGCCCATTTTCGAATCGTTTAATTAGGCGGCAGCATAGGATAATCGGAAAATGATGAAACGATAAAAGGAGAATGAACATGTACCGCGACCCATGCTACCCTTATCAAGTGTTTGATCCAAGATATCCATACTGGAACAATTACAACCGGCTTCATAACTTGAATCCTCATTGTTTCAGTTGGTATGATGCCCGTTGGTATCGTGATGATGAAGATATTCAAATAACGGATTATGGACGAAGACCACTTGTACTGAATATTGATCAAGCTGCGAAACAAAACAATACGTACCGAACCGCTATATGGACAGGGAAGCACTTACAAGTGACCCTAATGAGCATTCATGTTGGAGATGACATTGGATTAGAGGTTCACCCCACAACCGACCAATTCATACGCATTGAACAAGGTCAAGGGCTTGTTCAAATGGGCGATAGCAAAAACAATTTAGACTTTCAACAAATGGCCTATGATGGCTATGCCATCATGATACCTGCTGGAAAATGGCACAATGTAACCAATATGGGCAGCGTACCGCTAAAAATATACGTGATATATGCTCCTCCTGAGCATCCATTTGGCACGGTCCATGAAACCAAAGCAGAGGCCATGTCTGCTGATTAGATCAAGATAAGGGGTAAATGTACGGATTACACAATAACGACCCGGCAATTTATTAGACGACTGAAGCCCGTCAGCTTATTGCTGGCGGGCTAAAGTGTGATACTAAAAATATATAACGAGACTAAAAAACATAAACAACACGGAATGATGGACAAGAACAGTTTGTTATCTTCACTTTCTCCTCTTTTCACCCCTACAATGTGCATCAGGTATCCGGCACTTACAGACAGAGTTACAAACCCTAAATATAACGTTTTGTGAGAACTGAACCAAACGCATATAACAAAAATAAAGGCTATCCACGTGAATATATATCTCAAAGCTTTAAAAGGTTTATCCCCCAAAATATCACCTCAAGAAAATGTTGCATTCACCTTCTGTACCAACCATTCCATCCATTTCATATCATATCACGCTCCTTCGGAGAAATAAAAAGCCGCTCCAGGAAGGAACGACTTCAGAGTACATAAGATCATTTTAACGAGGTTGGGCAGATTATGACATAAGGTGACGTATTTGAGGTCTATACTGGATGGTAGATTAACGTTTACGAAAGGAGAAATAAATCATGACACGAAGAATAATTTTAGATTTAGCGGTTACTTTGGATGGTTTTATTGAAGGGAAACATGGTGAAGTTGATTGGTGCATTATGGACTCTGAGATGGGGTTTAATCATTTTTTAAATCAAATCGATACCATTTTGTATGGAAGAAAAAGCTATGATTTATGGGGACAATTCACTCCGGAAATTGGGCATACGGATTCTGAAAAAGAGTTTTGGGAATTGGTTCATAGTAAAGAAAAGTATGTGTTTTCCAGGACGCAAAAGGGGACTGATCATAAAGCAATATTCATAAATGATCGCATTCTTGAAGAAGTAAATAAATTAAAGAATAAGCCTGGTAAAGACATCTGGCTGTACGGCGGAGCAAGTCTTATTACGACTTTTATCAATTTGGGACTTGTTGATGAATATAGATTATCAGTTCACCCTGTTGTTTTGGGAGAAGGAAAACCGCTGTTTGTGGATATAAAACAGAGGTTGAATTTAAAAATGGTGAATACAAGAACGTTCTCCTCAGGCGTTGTGCAACTAATTTATCATTTTGATGGGAACGAATAATATTGCGCATTCGCCAACACTAACAAATAACGGCCCGGTTCCCGAATGACGGAAAACCGCCCTTAAAGAAAAGACCGCCCCTTTGCGGTCTTTATCCTGCGTTCACAAATTGGATAATCCCAATAAGAACTAACAATAGATAAACAACAATTATAATTACAAAACCTTCAACCCCTTCGAACCACCAAGTGGTCTCTTCCCAACTTTCCTCTCCACTGAATCAAGTCGATCTTTTAGTTCTTGTATTTCTTTCTCTAGATCCATTCTAGCCTCCTTAAAGAGTTCTTCAACCCATATATATCCATTCAATAAATACGAACTATATCCTCTTACTAAACGAGAAATGAGGACTGGCTCTATGCCGGTAGGTTCCTTGTACCGATTTTTACTGACGTCGCAGAACTTCGGATCACTCTCCATAGTACGGCAGGGCCGGTCCAGTTGGCACAAGTCGTCAATGTAGACCTGCTTCCGCCGAAAAAATTCGCCACTGTGTTGCCTGGACGACTGCTGTTCTTGATCGGTATGGCCAGTAACTCCAGCGGCTTTTGTGTCGGATGACATACTTGCCGACATCACCACGGGACACTTCCCAAACCGTGGATGGGATGAAAAACGTATATCGCGGCCGTCGGCGCCATATGCTCGGCATACCTCTCAAATACGGAATGCAAAAAGCCCGCAAATTCCTTTGTGGGATGTCGTCGTTCATTATTGTCTCCTGGCCCGTCAGCGCCAGGCGGGAAGAGTCACTTTCAACGGCCACGTGATATGGTGGGTCCGTAACCACAAGTGCTTCCAGTTCACCATCCATCAAGCAGCTTACATCCTCAATGCTGGTTGATCACCACACATCAATCGGTGAGAGCCGAGCTGCCAAATATCTCCCCGTAGCGTCTCTAGCTCCCTTGAACGTCGAAATCATCCTCCACAACCGGGTCCTCAATCACCGTAACAGGTATGGTACCAAAATCGGCCATCAGGTTACTGAACTCTTCCGCGTCAATTCCCATGTGCTACCCAACTTGCAAGGAGCTGTTCTGAATACAATTGGTGATTCGATCTTAGGGAATCAAATCGAGGACAAAAACCGCACTTTACTCGACTAAAGGCTAGAAGAATGTTAGAAGTGTAGGTTATTAAACAGAAATGGCGCTGTTCCGAAATGTCGGAAAACCGCGCCGTTATTGGCTTTATGAAGATGCTGGTGAAGGGAATTGAACCCCCGACCTATGCATTACGAGTGCGTTGTATGCTGTTTCCCTTGGGGACCCTTAAGTTCCTACCCCCACTATTAATAGGGCTTCCTTCATGTAATGGGACTGACGAGTTCTTATAGGTTCCTAATTTGGGTAGAAGAATTGATAGAAGTTCTGGTAGAAGACTGAAGCCCGCCAGTTAAAATACTGACGGGCTTTTTTTAGTGTGCTGAAATAATTTCATCTATTTTAATCCATTGCCACGCCATCACTCTTTTAGGTCAGAATATTTTTCACGACAGATGTTAGGTGCAGAAAACATCACATTTGCAGATGGATGTGTTTGCTGCGCTAAAACGATTTTGTCGACAACAATAAACAGCCCCAATATGCATTCTCTTGATAGTGTTATAATTTGTCTCACATTTTATGATCATCCACTACGTGCTGGCAGGATCTCTTGTCATTTAGGTTGGAGTTTTTGTTTTTATCAGGACTGAAACATACATTGTAAACGTAATTCGCAAGAGCGATTCCTTTTGCATCTACGTACTTATAGGTTAAATACGAAACGCCAAATATTAATATCATTGACAACGAAACGACTGTAATAACGCTGATCTTATAGGATACTAGTTCTATTAGAATATTAAATAATATGGAGGAGAAAGAGCAGATAACAAGCAAATGCATCACATATAGTGAGAAAGAGATTCTCCCCAGGAATACCATCGGTTTTGTTGAGAAAAATGTTTTCATCCACTCAAAATGTATTAAAGCAAATACTATAAAAAATGCACCGATCGAGTTAAGAAAGATACTTGTTTGTGACCAATTAAATGCATCAAAGATATACTTATACAAGAACCCTTGTTCTCCCCAATTTGGAACAGAACCAAAATAAATTCCTAAGATAAACAACACTATAGTCAATGTTTTTTTATTAAACGCTTCCCACTTTTCATGGTTGCCATGAACTAGATCGCTTAGTATCACTCCAAACACAAACCCAAGATAATGTGAATCATAAAAATACAACAACATCAAAACGTAAATAATATATCGGTTGCGCAATTTCCCAAACAAAGCAACGAAAGCGAAAACCATAAAGGAACCGAAAAACTCAATTTGTATAGTCCAAAGATTCGTGTTGTAAGTTGAATTACCTGTGAAAAATACTTCGTAGAATGCTTGAAAAATCATATCCTTAAAACTTGGTTCAAATGTATAAAACTGCACTAACCAACCTGATCTAGTTAGTTCCCCCACGCTAGTATTTTGCATTAAGTTCAATTTCATTAAAATATATGCGACAAAGATTGAAAATAAGATCGGAATTAATAATCGAATGTATCTTTTACTAGCACTGGCAATGATAGTACTAAGGTTCTTGTCTCTATAGAAACGATAAGTCAAGACATATCCACTTAGAACAAAGAAAATACATACAGCGAAGCCTCCGTTATACAAAATATTCAAAGGGGATTCGGAAATGAATCGATATCGAAGATATTCAGGTCTACCATAATCCTTTAATGATAAAGCAAAGGCATTAACGAAGTGAGCAATAACGACAATTAGAGCCGCTAGTCCTCGCATACCATCTAAGTACTTTAATTTGCCCATAATTTTTCCATGAATCCCCTTCAATTGTAGTTTCGTGTCGATGTAATTATAATTTTATAGTAAATATTTATCAATTATATTTCGTAGAATTCAGCTCAGGGATAAAAAACAAGGCACACCGGTCCAGCTTTGTGTTGCACCGGCAACGCCTTGTTGCTTGTTCAATTCGATCTACAGAAGAGCGGTACGAATCTGCTTCTCGTCATCAATCAGGAAATTCATCAATTTCACCGCTTTGAGCTTTTGAGCCTGAACACGGGTCAATGCATCTTCGATCTTCAGGATATCGTCAATGGCCCGATACTCCGTCTCTTCTACTTGAGATTCAACCATCTCGGTCCGGGTAACAGGGATTGTCTTTGTGATCCCTGACATCTCATCATGCACGGTCAATACATCCTTGATCCCTTTAAGCTCGTTCAGGACCCTTCGTTTTTTCTCGGTCAATCCATTCATCAGCTTACCGATCCGCTGAAGCATGCGACGCTCTCGAATAGACAACAGTTTAATAGCTTCATCAGCCTGTTGAATCGGATCGGTGTCGACTTGATCAACAAGATCCTGCTCATCCTCTTCCAGTGCATCCATCAGATCGTCTCAAACTCACCCGTGGTAACGGCCTTCTTGTTTCTCGGCGGCCCGCCGGGGCCACCTTTATTGCCTACAGCTCGTTTATTGCCTGCAGGAGCTCCACTGCTATTACCAATAGCGTTCTTGTTCCGTTTGGGTGCTCCGCGTTTAGTAACGTTACCTTTCGATTCATTGGTAACGTTACTATTCAAATCGTTGGCTCATTTGTCCTGGAATTTCCACTTTCGGTCCTGCGTCTCCCCAATAGAAAGAGCGGCGGCGATGTCCTTTAACTTCATCGTCCCGCCGCTCTCCAGCCACATTTGCTTTGCCTTGTCCCGCTCGGGACTTCTCTCTCTAGCCATGCTACACCATCACCACCCCCAACAACTCAAAAAAAGTAATTAAATGTTTGGATGTACCCGATATTACATTTGTGTAACGAAAAATAAAGAAGAGAGGTACTTTATGGATTTTGTGAATTTAACCCCGTATTTTATTGCTGCCTTTATCATTATTATTCTTGAGTGGATAACACTGCTATCAATGATCCAGACCCTAAACAAAAAATTGTTAAGGAAAACATCTATCTTTGATTTAATAAAATCAGATTACGATGCTATTGATTCACTATATAGGTCGTATAAGTCGCTTTCTTCCCATAAATTAAAAATAATAAAGTTAAACTTGGAATCTTCAGATCCGTCCTTAAGTGTCCACAAGCAATTAGTGGAATTATTCAGCAAATTAATATTCACAGCAGCGATCGCTTTCATAGGTTACTCACTTACAACATCTTCTGCACTCTTAGCATATCTAAATGCAAACAAAGAGGAGCTTAAGAAATTCAACTCACAAAAATGGATAAACGATGTTACCGACATATTAAATAACTTTAATTTTGGATATTACTTCTATCACTTGATTTTCGGCATTTCCTTGATTTTATTCATTATTGTAGCAAACCATATATTTATCTCTACTACTAAGCAAAAAATACTGAAGCGTCACATAAGCATCGTAAGCGAAGTGTATAAAGAGAGCTCTCAAAAGTGATCTCTTTGTAACTCAATATCTATTTCTATCAGCTTCTTCAAATCATCCACCGTCTTGATCTCAATCCGGCCATCTTGAAAGTCCTTGACCCACTTGGCGATGCCGGCTTTGACGATCTTGCGGTATTGTTCCTTGCTCCCAAGGATACCTTCCATGACTGCGAGCTCATGCTGCATAAGCAACTCTTTATTCTCAGGTGTTCCCATTGTCGTTCCCCTCGGCTTTCCGTTATGATGGAATGCGAGATAGCGGATGTCAGCTAAATGCCGCGCGCGGCGGGCCGCTATCTCAGCCGGGGGATACCCTGGTCGAAGGGGAGGACGTTACCGCGTCCTCCTTTTTTTGTTTTCAGGCAGATTATCAAGCAATAAGAAAAGCCGTCTGACTGCAGACGGCTAATATATCTAGTTTATTAATATATCTAAATAATTTGGAGGGAAGTCATCCTTATTAGGTCCCTTTAAGTGCTTCACACTAATAAGCTTCACTTTATCAGTTGATATTTCAAAGGTAAAGCGATCTCTTCCCACAGGAATATGCGGGCCTACAGTGGGAACAACCTCTAAAGTTATTAAGAAAACGAATTTGCGAAAACCGTTTACTCTTTCAACATTAATTACATCTACAAAATACGGATACAATTGTGGTGTTTGAGTTAACAAAGGTGCATAAATTTGTGGGAGCTGCTCGTCTATATACGGTAATAGAAAAAGCATTAGCATATCTTGAAATTGTAACTCCCTCGACTCGTCAGGCTTATTTATTTCTCCATAACAGAACCCTGCCTGCAGTAACGCAGTCAGTACCAAAAAAATTACGATTATCCTTTTTGTCAATGAAAGCACCATCCTTCAGAGGATTTACAACTTTATCCTTTGAAGGATTGAGATGGTTTATACAATACGATGGATAAGAACAGGTTTAATGCCGGTTGCCTCCTGGTATCGTCGTTTAATGACGTCACAGAACTTCGGATCGATCTCCATGGTCCGGCAGGGCCGATCCAGTTGGTCGCACGTGGACGACTGCTGTTCTTGATCGGTATGGCAAGTAACTCCAGCGGCTTTTGTGTCGGATGAACGTACTTGCCGACGTCACCTCGGGACACTTCCCAGACCGTGGATGGTTGAGGTTCCTCCAAAGGGAGCCCAGCACGCCATACAGTGGTCTGTCGGCGGTCGCCGTACCAAGCTGGGGCCTGCCCTTTAATATGAGCGTAGAATACCGGCTCATGCTGCCAACGGTACTGCGACCAACCAAATGAAGCCGCGTTCTTCACCCATACGCAATATATAGCATTTATCTGCAGAGAGATCCGTTAGAGCATTGCGTCCGGTGCCGGCCGCAGTAAAATAAAACAACTGTGCAAAAAGGACATGGTTTAGAAAACCATGTCCTTTGCCTAATTAAGTACTTATAAGACGCCTTTTGTTTGTAATAGTTGAAGATATTTTACATAATAGTCATTGTCAAGTTTGCATTCTTCTGGTGTAATCCCTTTCATTATGGTTAAGTCACTAACCAGACTATTACATAAACCCTGCACAGTAAAGTTACTTAGTGTCTCACTATCATTGCTTATTAAAATTACGCGTATTAATTTTCCAGCCTGAATCTTACTCCAATCAGTTTCGAACTGTTCCGAAGGGTGATCTTTAAAGTACTCTTGATGATACATTTTTTCTATTTCATTAAATTTTCCATCCAGAGTTTTCTTATCATCTATTTCGAAACACTTGTAAATTGAATCGAAGTCAACATCTGGGTCATTTATTAAATCAATTAATGTCGATTTTGGAATCTCCTTGGCGGAGTATTCTTTTACCAACATCTCCTCGACTTCGATATTAGTATATTTAAGCGGGTACCCCTGTTCGATGAATATCTTATGAAGTCTTTCCACTTAACTACACCTCCAGAGTTTTAGAAGAACGAGTGCCCACCGACACGATTCCATGTATGGTAGTGGTAATAATATCCGAACCCAAGACCAGGACCGTGAATTTCTGGTCCGACTGGCTCCTTACCGCCTCCCGCTCTTTGTGCAACTTTTACAGCACCTGACAAAGTTTTAGACCAAACGTCATTACCAGAAACGTCCTCATCACCATTAAATGAAGTAAGACGGAATGCTGCATAAGACTCTGTGATAGCTGGACCGATCCAAACATCTCCTTGCACTACTCTTGCATAATAATGATTATACTCTTTGTTTCGAAGAGTATTGGCAATAGAATCAGTTCTTGCAAATTCAATCTCATTAAGTATTATGACAGCGGCTGTTAGCAAAAGAGCCTCAATCAACTTTGCTCCAACAATTGTAATAAGAGGAGCAAGCCAAACAACCATTGGTCTAATCTCGGAGTCATCCGATCCGACAGTCGCTGTCTGTCCTGTTGCTTGATCCTCATATGTAACTATAGCCCCTTTTTCATCTGTAAAGTCGTCCAAGCTAAGGGCAAATTGTTCTACATTATCATTGTTTGTCAGGGAATTTATTGAATATGGGTTAGGATTAATTTCGTCCGCTTCATAAGTTGTAAGCGTTATTTCTTTTGTTTCTTGATCTTGAACTAATATTCCGACCAACCCATCTACTTCCGTTTTCAACCGAATCTCATTCTCGTCATTAACAAGGACCTCAACTCCGTCTAGTTGCTCCAATCCTTCAGCTTTAACGGTGGACGAGGGATTTACAAGGTTAACTACTAGCAAAGCAAATGCTAGTAATACAGATAATAATTTTGTGTAATTCTTTTTTAGTAACACGGTCTACATTTCTCCCTTACTATTTAATATATTTTTAAAAATTAAAGATAAACCTCCTTTCTTTTGAATTAATTGTAAATTATATATAATTATAACGGCAGGTCAAGGAAAATAATTACATTTCTAAATTTTCAATTTATTTACTTTTTTTCATATAATTATAGTTACATATATGTTTCCCTATCAAAGTTAACTTGTTTGCTGTGCTCTCTATTCCCAAAGTTCTACAACCGGGATGGTATTATCGCCAATAAATAGAAAAAGTGAGAAGAGTTACGCCCCGGTCATATGCCGCATTCATGCAGCCGTGCGTGTCATTCTCGCCTTTTTCTATGCTCCTATCGTAACATGGCCAAATCGTCAGGTGGTCTTCAACATTTCTTTTTTTGTCCCACTTTGTCGTCAAAATTCTTTGCATATTTCCTCAAAGAATCCCATCAACTTTAACGTGTTGGCCATGCTCTCGATGCCTTCACTGATCCGCCGGTCCACAGTGCTATGCGCTACGCCGCGCTTCATAAACAAAATGGTCTCCTTCCGGCTGTACCCTTGTAGAAACCGAAGGTCAATCGCTTGTTTTACTTCGTCTTCGAGAATCTGACTGTGAGCTCTACGTATCATTGAAGAATAAATTCTATTTTGGCCGTACACCCACTTCTGTTTTTCAGTAAGTATCACCGCGTTCGCCGTCTTATCCGCATGGAGATCCTCCTGATCGATGCGACGAGCTGCTTCTCCGTCAATTGCTACCTGAGCTAATTCTTTCTGATATTTTTCGAAGTCGCTCATGAATAGCTGCATGGATTTAAAATTGCTGAGGTAGAATTCCGTCGTCTGGATCTCATCCTCAGATGCTTTAGCGAAAAGTTCCCCTTGTCCCCATACCATCGCCATTCCCCTCAATCCCCTTTGTGATATAATCGGTGAGAGGAATATATTTCCGATTGCCCCCCGCCCCTACCACGGATTAGGGGGTCTTTTCATTTAATTTAATATAATCTCCTATATATCAGATCGCTGCCTACTTACTCTTTTCGAGGTGAAAATGATGAATGGTAAGAAATTTGTTATTATCATGGTTCTTGTTTTGCTTGTAATATGCGGTTGCTCTTTAGTCGTAGCACAACTCTTGAACTCACTTGGTCGCCCAGACATCTAAAAATCAGCCTTACCTTTCAATTTGCTGTCTCTTTTAACCGCCGACGTTTAAAGTCAAACCCCATTCGCTCCAACTTCCCTCGAACACCGAGCGCACTTTTTCCTAACACCGCACCTATTGTTTCGTAACTATATCCTTCCTGAGCCATACGCAGCAACGTCTGGACCTCATCTGGTGTAATATTTGATCAGGTTATTCAGGCGGACTGGCCCATTTTGAGGTTAAGATCATGGATTCGTCGTTTTATGGACGATTCCGATCGGTTAAACATGCGGGCTAATTCCGGATAAGTAATTTCGGTTTTCAGGATTGAGCAAGTCTCTGGTCCTCTGCAGGCGTCCAATCAACAGATTGCCATGTTTTCTGAGACCTTAATTGATCTGCTTTTCGTTTTACTTTGGCCCATTCAGGCTCAGGCCCGATTGTTCCTGGCTCCATTTTGGCTAGATTCAGCAGCTCTTTATGTTTCTCAGCCCATTTCCAGAAGTCGGAATAAGCTATAACCAAAACCCTCACGCTTTGAGCAAACAACTTCCTCTTAGCAGGCATCCCATAACGATTGATCCAGTTTTTCATGGTGGAGTATTCTCGACCAAGCGCTTTGCCAAGCTGGCAAACGGTTATACCGTCAAAGTTCGTCCTGGCATCGGATAACCCTATTCGTTGAGCCTTAAGCTTTACGGCATTCATGCTTTTACCCAGCCGTGTTGACATCCCCTTTATGCTGGTTACTCCCCACTGATCCTGAAGGTACTCAATTTCCTCTTTCGTCCAGTTAGGAAATCTCGCCATAACTACACCCCCAGTGAATGGAATTCAGCACCTTCGGTATCGTCAATAGTTCCGTAGACATCCCATCCCACTTTTCACGAATTTCTTTTGCTTTTGATTTGACCGCGGCTGCTTGCTTCGGCTGCAGGACAATCTCCATTGCTTCTTCCTAATGTTGAGCTGCTTTTGCATATGCTCTGCTGTGCATGTAATTCATCCAGTTCCAGAATTTTTGATTGCTGAAGGTCTTCACCTTCTGAAATACTCGTCTACGGGTCTGCTCATCCACTGTTACCCCTCCCCAATTTAAGAACTGACGTTCTGTTAAAACCATGTAATTAGGTACCCCGGTCTGTATCGACCGGGGGTTGCGACACTGTATCTATTAAGCGGCGCCGCCGTCCTTCATCATCTTGGTGACCATTTCCTTGTACCTTCTCCACTTCGGCTGTAATTGGCTCGATGTAATGCCTGCAATCCTTGAAATTTCACTCCATGTTTTGCCCTCATTTAGACGTTTTTCCAAGAACATAGGAAAATCAAATGGCAGCTCGTCGAAGGTAGGACGTTCGTTTAAAATGAACTGTTCCAGTTCATCCTTGTTTATCTCTTCATCGTTGGATGCCTGGCTTTCCTCAGTTTCAGAGTTCTCGTTCGCTGCAGGCTCGTGATCAGCATCCTCGAAGGTCATCTCGTGTCCATCCGGTTTACCCGCTTGCTGCTGTTCTTGCATCCATTTAGGAAGATCAGAACCTTTTTGCTTCGAACCCTCACCCATGACATCATATAATGAAAGGCTCAGAGAATCGCTCTAAGAAGGGATTATCACAGCAAGAATTATCTAATCGCCTTGGGTTTAATCATGCAACTTATGCACGATATGAAACCGGGGATACACAGCCTGATTTCGACACTCTTCAAAAATTAGCTGATTTCTTTGATGTTAGTACCGACTACATACTTGGACGAACTAATACCCTCATTTCATCTGATCGAGTTAATGGTTTTGATGAGAAAGAACAAGCTGAGTTTGAGGCCTTCATTATCAATCCAAATCACGGTATATTTTTTAAGGATTATTTGAGCGCTCCCGAGGAACGGAAAAAGGAACTCCTGCAGTTTTGGAGATTCATAAGAGAAGCAGAAAGAGACCGGAAACCTGGAGATAGACAGGGAGAGTAGAGAAAATCACTCGACTAATCATGGAAAAAAAGTTAGACAGCCAGAAACGGCTTTTCTTTTTGAATAAAAAACGAACGTATATTCCCGTATAGGAGGAATTTCCCTATGATCCGAATATGTATCATTACATCTGGACGAGATGCCAAATCAGAGCCAATGATTATAACCACCAGCAGTACTGAACTAAATAAGAAACCTAGAGAAAAAAATCACCGATACGGACACATCAGTACCCTATAGATGATCTCCTCTTCCGTTCAGCCGATGACGGCTTTTATTTTTACTGTTTATTCGAACGTACATTCCTGTGTTGGAGGTATCATCATGTTTAGATTTCACAAAATTAACCCCTCTAGAACAAATTGTTGAAGACCTATACAATGCACATGGAATCTCTTCACCGAAGCTACTGACAATTAGAGAAATAGCAAGACGGTTAAATGTTTGGGTATATTTCAAGCCAATCGTAAGCAAGGGATTAGAGATCAATCCAAATATTCATACCATCAATATCGATAGTCGACTTTCTCCTATTAAACAGTGGCTGGATTTTTTGCATGAGCTAGGCCACCTTCTTCGTCATGCAGGGAATCAAACGATCTTACCTAAACTTTTCACCCAGGCCCAGGAGATAGAGGCAGAAAATTTAGTTCTTTACGCCGCGATGCCATTCTTCATGATTTCTCAGTATAAACTTCCCGGCAATCGTAAGGATGCTATTCATTTTCTTGCTGCGGCATTCAAAGTCCCATTTAAATTGGCCGAAAAGAGGCTCGATCAAATTCAAAGAAGGGAGTTTGAAGGTACATTAATGAATTCATACATAAGATTCAATGTCGATCGTAACATACAACCTACTCCTCACATTGATGAGGTCGAAACAAAGATTTATGCCTATTACGATTCATCGGGGGATTCTCTTGGGCCTACACAAATCTACTCACATAATCCCAAACTTGGGTTCAATAAAAGCTACGAAACTAAAACCCCAACACTTCCATGACTTGTATCACAAAACCCTACTTGCCAAGCTTGCAGTTGGATCAATAAAAAAAGTTCATGTCATCATACTGGACGCTCTTCACCGAGCAGTTATTTGAGGCCTGGTATCACAGAACTAGCTCAATATGTAACCCTTCCCCAAGGGAAAAAGAAGAAATTTGAAGTGTGGAACGAGCTGCAGCTGAAAACGTTCCTTGATGCAGCAAAAGAAGACCAGTATTACACGGCTTTTGAATTGGCAGCATCAACAGGCATGAGACAAAGTGAGATCCTGGCCATACGCAGAGTAGATGTCGATCTATGAGGAGAATGGCTTCAGTCCGCCAAGCTTACACTCTTGCAGAGAAAGGACACGACTTTGACGATACCAAAAATGATAGTAGCGTACGATCAATCGCACTTTTCGCCAACACTGTAGAACTTCTCAGAGATCACTTGGATAAACAGGAATATGAAAGATGTAATAATAAACTCTATAAAGATTCGGGGTTTGTTATTCAAACCAGTACTGGAACTCCTGTAAGTCCTCGTAATCTAATGCGTAATTTCTACGCTTTGATCGAGAACAAAAGTGATCCTGTCGACGGTGAAAATAACACTTCATTAGTCTAAAGGGTAGAAAAATGGTAGGAGAACGGATTAAATAGCAAAGACGACCCGGTTCCCGAATGACGGAAAACCGCGCCGTTATTGACTTTATAAAGATGCTGGTGAAGGGAATTGAACCCCCGACCTACGCATTACGAGTGCGTTGCTCTACCCCTGAGCTACACCAGCACATGTGGTTCGATGATATTCCTC
>NZ_AEXS01000069.1:0-20717 GCF_000204455.1 Paenibacillus sp. HGF5
CCATCCTGAACATACTCGGATACATCGAGCACTTTCCCTCTGCCGTCCTGCAGCAGTACATTCTTCAAATGAATGTCCCGCGGGTTCAAGCCCTTGCTACGCACGAAGGAGCGTGCGGCTTCGACATCCTCTATGACCTGCCTAGGAACGGGCACACCATAGAGCAAGCAATCGTACAAGGTTAATCCGGATTCATGGCTGATCGCCACATAACGCTCGCCTGTCCCATAAAATACGGGAAAATAAGGACTGCCCATCAACTCTTGATAGACCTTGATCTCCGCTTCCTTCTTGGGCAGCGCCTCCACAGCATACAATTTATAAGCATATGCCGGCAAAGGTTCATAGACGAACACCGCAGCATCCGTGCCGATTCCGACACAGCGCAGATCATCCGATTCGCCTTCAATCGTTACCGGGTCGTTGGTGCCGTTCTTGATCACTTCCATACAAGCCAGCGCGGTTTCTGCCTGCTTCCATTGTTCGTTATTCATGGGCCACCTCATTTGGTGATTATGGACTTAAATCAGTATGATCGTACCATAATCGAGCCCTAAAAACATCTTTGCCGCCTTGCCGTACCATACGCACAAAAGATTGCAAAAAAAACCGCGAAAGCGATTCGCGGTTTCTTGCCTGCTAACCTGAATATCGTTACTCAGGCTTCACGAAATATCCAATGCCAGCGGCATAATCCAGCATCTTTTCAAAAAACGGCTTGTCCGGCAAAGCGCACTTCACACCCGTGAAGCGGAGGAATTCCGAAGTTTGCGGACAAGTGTACCGGTAAACGGAATTCTTCGCCCCGTCGCCTTCAAACTGTGCCATGGCCAGCTCCAGGCCTTCCTTGTTCTTCGGCTGCTGCGGATCCAATAACCATGCCTCGTATTCCTTCCAGTCCATCAAGGAAATGTCATATCCATAATCTTTAAAGTGCTCCACCATATCCTCGTAAGGAATGGCAACCGGATTGCAGATATGGAATACTCGGCCGACGGTCTCTTGCTGAAGCAGCAGCGCAGCAATCGCTTCCCCCGCATAGTTAATCGGCGTAATATCCACTTGCCACTTCACGCTTGGCGCTTTCTTCAACAGCACCATCGCTTTCAGCATGCGATAAAACGCGTTGTTGTCTATGTTCTTCTGAAATCTTCCGTTCTCGGAGTGACAGGACAAATTGCCGACCCGGTATACCGCTGCCGGAATGCCTCGTTCTTTACCGGCTTTGATGACCAGCTTCTCGGCCTCCAGCTTGCTGTTCGTATAGACATTCTCGATGGAAGACTCCTCGTAGCCCGCTCCGGCAACGATCGCCTCCCATTGGCCGCCCAGCGCCAGGTCCTCCGGAATGCCAAGCGTAGATATAAAATGGAAGCGGGTATTAGGTTTCTTTTGGGCCAAAGCTAGTAATCTGTCCGTGCTCTCAACATTAACTCGGGCAAAATAGCCGGCATCCCCGAAATGCTTCACCTCGGCTCCGCAATGGATGATGGAATCGATGCGCTCTTCAATCAGGGCAAGGTCTTCGGACCCAAGCCCCAGAGACTCCTGCTCCAAGTCGCCCTGAATCGCGATCACCCGCTTGTCCATTCGAGACTTGATGTCTTCGCCAAAATATCCCGTCATGACCTGCTCCAGGCGGACATACGGCTCCATCAGCTTTGACGGCCGAACCAGGCAATATACGGTTGCGGTGGATTGATACAGCAGTTCGTGCAGCAAATGAGATCCCAAATACCCCGTTGCGCCGGTTAGCAAAATATGCTGCTGGGTATACACCGCTTGTTCCGAAGCATGATTGATAGGGAAAGAAATCGGATACTCCGCCAAATCCTGAATCGGTAGATCCCGTTCAACCAATGGATCGACGAGGATATCATGGCTGCCTAATTCCGCAACTCTCTCCGCTAGTTTCGCTATGGTTGGAAATACAAAGAAATCATTGATCTTCAACTGCGGATATCGAGGCTTAAGGAGGACCAGAATCTCCAGGATTTTCAGCGAATAGCCGCCGATATCGAAGAAATCGTCGTGAATGCCGATTTGGGTTTGTCCCAACGCTTTTTCCCAGGCTGCGGCGATATCCCGTTGGGTATCGTTAACCGGGGCTTCGTATGGGGAGTTATCCTCTTCCGCCTCCATCGACAGGTCGTATATAGCCAGCTTCTTGCGGTCTATTTTACCCGTCGGGGACAACGGCATTTCTTCCACGAAACAGATGTATTTAGGAACCATGTAACTCGGCACTTTCCGGCTTAAGAAATGTACCAATTCCTTGGCGGGGGCGGCCTGTCCGTCATGGGACGTGTAGAATGCCGCCAGCATTTTGCTTCCGTCCTCATCCGTTCTCGGAATGACCGCGATATCCTTCACGCATTCATGCTTTGCCAGATTGTCCTCGATCTCCCCGATCTCAATCCGGAAGCCTCTGATTTTCACCTGTGAATCTTTTCTTCCCCGGTATTCCACCTGCCCGTTCGGCAGCAACCGCACCAAGTCGCCCGAACGGTAGTACTGTTTGCCTGATTCGGGCGTTATCGGATCCAGAATGAAGGCTTCCTTGGTCTTCTCGGGCTGATTCAAATATCCCTTGGCTACGCCTACCGAGCAGATGAGCAATTCCCCCGTTACGCAAGTCGGACATAATTCATCATGTTCGTTTACAATATACAATTCATAGTTGGCAAAAGGCGTACCGATATACACGGTGGCCAGATCCTCCGAAATCGGATAATCCACGACATGTCCTGTTGCCACGACGGTCGTTTCGGTAGGGCCGTAAAGGTTCACGATTGGAATCGGAAGCTTCTTCCGGAACATGCGAACGGTTTCTCCCGCCAAAGCTTCCCCTCCGACCACGATCGTTTTAATGTTACGGTATTTGTGTGTGTCCTCCATTGGCAAATACGCTGCCAATTGATTGAAGAACACCGTAGGCAATATTGCGACGCGCGTCGCGTTGGTGTCTGCCACCGCTTCCGTAAAGGCGTCTATGGAGAAGCGCTGCTCATCCGATAGGAGATGGAGTCGAGAGCCGCAAGCCAGTGAGCCGAAAATATCGTAAACGGAAGCATCAAAGCTGAAGGTGGAATATTGAAGAATAATATCCTGTTCACTCATCTGCAAATTCTTCCGATTGGCCAGTGCCAGATTCACGACGCCTTGATGGGCGATCAATGCGCCCTTCGGTTTGCCTGTAGAACCGGACGTATAAATAATGTAGGCCAGATCATCGCCTGTCACGCCCACGCCGCAAGCTTCTGCCGGATAGGAATAGACATGGTCATCGAGACAGAAATATTCCGGCTTGGTTTGAACTTGGTCCAATAGTCCATTCAGTTTCGCCGTGAAATCCGGATGCGTCAGAATGATGTTTGATGCCGTGTCCTCGATAATATAAGCATTTCGTTCCTCCGGATGGGAAGGATCCAGGGGGATATAGGCTCCCCCTGCTTTGAGGACGCCGAGCATGCTGATAATCGTATCGAGGCTTCTCTTCATAAATATCGAGACGAACTGGCCTTTGCGCAGCCCCTTGTCTATGAGCATATGGGAAATTTGGTTCGACTGCCTGTCAAGCTGTTCGTACGTGATCTGCTCCTGGCCGGAAGATAATGCAATTCGCTTCGGATATTTCTCCACAACCGCAGCGAACATCGCCACAAGCGTCGGATCTTCCGGAAGCTCCATCTTCGTGTCGTTAAGGATTGCATAGGCATTCCGGTCCTCTTCCGTCAGCATAGGCAGACGGCTAACCGGCATCTCCTGATGCTCAAGAGCGGCTGCCGCAAGCAGCTCGAAATGCCTGCTGAATTTTTCAATCGTTTCTTCTTTGAACAATGGCTGGGCATAGGAAACATAAAGTGTCCATTGATCCCCTACCTCCTCCTGAACCACCCAGTTCAGCCCGCTTTCACCGTAGGCATAGCCGTTGCCGTTCCGGCCGTAAATCGTCCGCAGATGGAGCGGCTGACCGATAAAACCTTCGATGTCAGAAAGGGAAAGGCTGCTTGCTTCAATCTGTTCCATCTTGTCGGAAATTTGCTCATACAAACGTGCGAATGAATCATTTTCGCTTATGCTCACTCTTAGCGGAAGCAGATTGCCCTTCTCATTGTTCACGCCGATCAGCAAATCCGAATCGTGCGTCATGCGGTACAGAAACACCGCATAGCTTGTCAGCATCCATGGCTTGATGTTATACGCTTCGCGGAACCGCTGGATTTTACCGGTTTCGATACGAAGGGGAATCGCCATGCGATCGAAATCTTGATGCTGAAGATGCGCTGGACCATCGGTGTACAGATAGAATCCCGGTAAAGGTAGCTGCAGTTCATTCAACCAATATTCTTTGCCTTGTTCGATCATCAACGTAGTATTCAAAGGTTTCAGCTCCATCTTTTTCTATGCTTTTTCTATTCCGGCGTCTTTACACTCGCAGTCTGTTTACGAGGGTCTCCAGTTCGGCGGACACCTGATTGATCTGCTCGGCAGATTCGAAGATTTTGGCGAAGGAAGCCTGCTGCTCCTGGGCACTGATCCGGATCTCGCCCGACACGGTAGAGTTCTTCTCTGCGAGCTCAGCCAGTTGTTTAATCGCAGCGGTGATCTGTTCGGTCTCGGCCACCATCTGCTGGGTTGCTGCAGACACCTCTTGAATTTGGCTGGTTACCGTATCCGTGGCCACCAGCATGCCTTTGAACAGCTCACCGGTTTCTTTGACAACCTCCATCCCCTTGACGACGTTGTGTTCGCCTTCGCTGATGGCTTCTACCGCGGATGCCGTCTCATCCTGGATGTAACGAACCAATTCAATGATTTGGTCTGCCGATTTTCTCGATTCCTCCGAGAGCTTCTTCACTTCGCTGGCAACGACGGCAAAACCTCGGCCCTCTTCGCCCGCTCTGGCCGCCTCGATTCCTGCATTGAGCGATAACAAATTCGTCTGAGAAGCGATTTCGGTAATAACCTGTACGATCTGTCCGATCTCATGGGAGCGGTTCTGCAGCTTTTCGATGATATGCACCGAATTTTTGACCGAATGATCAATCGAATTCATCTGCTCGATCACCTGTTCCACATTGTGGTTCCCCCGTTCCGACTGCGCCTTCATCTGGATGGATATTTCGGATAAATCCGATGTATTGCCGGCAATCGTCGATACGCCGGATGAGATTTCCTCAAGCGAAACCACGCTTTCCGTAATGGAAGTGCTCTGCACAGCGACCCGTTCGGACATTTCCTCCATGTTCTTGGTAATCGCCGAAGAATTGTTATTGTTGACTTCCACGGCCGAGAAGAGGAACTTGGACTGCTCAGCAGATTGCTCCGATACCGATTTGATTGTGGTAACAAGCTCATTGATATGATTCACCGTCGTATTGAACTTGGCATTGACCTGCCCGAGTTCATCATCGCCTGCTTTTAACTGGACCGTGAAATCGCCTTTGCTCAGCTTGTCCAGCGCTCCCATTAAAGCCTGAATCGGGGCGAATGTGCGTCTAATCGTGAAGTACTGCAGGGCCAATACGATCAGCAGGGTGATCAGCAGCGCAAAAAGCGTGTTGGTGAGCAATTCCTGCTTCCCGGAGGCGATCAAGCTGGCATCCACGTCGATGCCCATGTAAGCGAAAATTTCTCCGTTCGAATTCTGGAAGGGATGCAGCACGGTGATCCACGTCCCGTAATTGTCTGTATACGCTTTGGTATAGACGATTTTTTTCGTTTTCATCATTTCACGGACCGCGTCGGCATGAATCTTCGGCTGTTCGTATAAGTCGCCCAGATTCAAATTCTCTTCGGCAAACATGTCGAGCACCGCCGTAGGCATAGCGATAATCGAGGTCTTGTTGCCGTCCTCCAGCTCAGGTCCAAAAATATATCCTTGCGCGATGTTAGGATACGTAACGGACAGCTCATCAAACGTGCCGGTTAGCTTCTTCTGGATGTCCGAATTCCGGTCGGTGGAACCTTTAACCGCTTCAGCATCTTGAACGGATACGGACTTGACCAAAGTATCCATGATTTTCCCCGAATCGGATTGCAGCTGCTTGGTCAGCACATTGTCCTGGATATAAAAGCTTGCACCAATGACGATGGCGCCCGTGATCATGATATAGAGACTCGTCCATATCATGTTTCTTGTAACAATGCTAAGGTTTTTGAAACGCATTCCTTTAGAGAACGTTTTTGGCTTACTCACTCGGTGTCTCTCCTTTTGATAACTCATATGTATTTTCAAATATAACAGGGATCCCTTTTAACTCACTTTTCGCATCACCTGCTTTCCTGGATACAATGAAAATTTCAGGGATTTTTCGTAATACTTGACCGTTTTCAAAATTGTTCAGATGTAAAGAAGCGCATTTCTTCCTCCGTTATGATTTTGGTAAAGGGTTATTTCTCGAAAACCTCTTGTTATGCGAAACGGGGGAACAACGATGCATTGGCTCTACATGGTTCCATAACCTTACATCTTTTGTACTATTAATAGATCGGCTATTTCATGTCGATTTTTAATACTTTAGTAATATCCGAATGCAAATAAGTCCCGGTTTTCGACAATTATTCGAACTTTCATCCGAAGGGATCTCATGAAGCAGCATGACAAAATAAACGCAAAAAGGCGATATTCCGATAAGTCAGAAGACTTTGGAATATCGCCTAATGCTTTCATTGCATGAATAAGAGACCTAGTTAACGAAATTCATGATTTGGTTTAATTTTCGCTCTAACTCCCCGAACTGTACGAATCGATCTTCCCTTACAAGCTCTTTGCCCTCTACGAATAGGAGGAGCGCTGGTGCGGTGAATATCAAAAATTTCGAGGCGATTTCCCCTACCGCTTCGGCCTGGATACGGCCCAGCGAGATACGCGGGAACTGGGTTAACAGTTCTCTAAGTTTGGGTAGTATCGCATGGCATACGCTGCAATCTTCCCGGGATACATATACAAAACTGAAGGTGTGATCTTCAATAAATCGTTCGATCGCCTCGATGGATGTCAGTTCTTCCAGATCTTTCATTATGAACACCTTGCTTTCCGTCGACTTGCAGGCTGTTGTTCAGTCCAGAACGGCTGTGATGTGCTCCGTTGTTACCGCCCAATGGGAAGCCGTCCAGTACTTCGCTTGGTCCTTCACGTAGATGATTTGCGGCGATTCATGCTTCACGTTCAAATCCTCGGCGATTTTATTGGAAACTGGACGGGATTCGATGACTTTGACCAAGGTGTAATCCACATCGCCGTTTGGCGTCTTTTTCAAATAAGATTCAAACTCTGCCAAAGCGTTGGCGCTAACCGGGCATGTCGTGCTGTGCTTCAAAATGACTTGACCGCGTTCGGAGGATTTTTTCAGAATGTGGTCCCATTCTTCCAGTGTCGTGATTTCATTCCATAACATATGATTTCTCCCCTTAGATGTGATATATCGCATTGCATTCATTATACAACCATTAGCTATTATACACATAGATTCCGCTGTTTTTCATATGAAGGTTCAATTGATCCTAAGTCTATCCTGGTATTACTCCTCATCCGACACCCGAATCGTGTTACGACCGGAGCGTTTGGCTTCGTATAGCGAGCGATCCGCCTGCTTCAATACCTTCTTTAATTCAGTATCCCACCAAGCTTCTTCTGCTTCCGCATCGACTCTGCCGTTATGTGAGCTTGTCTTCACCGCGGCAACGCCGAAGCTGGCTGTAATCATCAGCGGTCCTTGCGGCGTAGTCATCGGCTGCGCGAGCAGCTTGGCACGGATCCGCTCCGCAGCTGCTGTTGCCTCCGAAGTCGAGTGACCGGGCATGGCAACGGCGAACTCTTCGCCGCCATAACGGGCGAACAGGTCCTCAGCCCGCAGTGTCTTCCGCGTTAATTCGACGATGTGCTGCAGGGCTTGGTCGCCAATATCGTGGCCGTAAACATCGTTGATCCGTTTGAAATGGTCGATATCGAACAGCAGGAAAGCGAGCGGCTCACGATTCCGAACCGCCTGATTCAGAAGGGCGTAACTGAGTTTCATAAAGTGCGAGCGGTTATAGATTCGAGTCAAACCATCGTAGTAGGCCATCTGCCGCAGCTCTTCCTGAAGACGCGCCTTATCGGTTACGTCGATCAGGACGATTAATCGTCCGGCCTCTCGCCCTCTCTGGTTGCGAACGGTAGAAGACCTGATCTGATAATGAAGCGAATGGTTACCTAATTGCCAGCGAATCTCTTCAATGTCCGCTTCTCCCTTATCCGGACCTTCCCGTTCCCCCATACCGAAAATGGGCTCTGCGGTGTGAAGCTGCCACATCTCTTGTAACGGTTCTCCAATGGCCGAAGGGCTCAGCTCCGGCATCATGGTTGCCGCAGCCGGATTGAAGTCAACCAAACGGTTGTCCAGATCCAATACGAGGACGCCCTCCCTCATGCTCGAAAAGAGATTATCCCTTGCTATCGGCGCCACATGAAACAAACCCTTGGATGTCAATGCCCAGAGATAAAGGGCCGAGGTCAACGTCATGATGACGGGGATCGGGTCCATACCATCGGGCGTGAGTCCGCCAAGATAGAGAAAATCGCCGATAAGGGGCAGGACAAGACCAACCAGCATCGTGCCCAGCTGAAAGCGGTAGGATGGCATCTTGCGCCAGCTGCGAAGCAGCAGTACGACCCCGCCTATCAAGCAGGCGAAAGTGTAGGCGCCCTGAATGATATACCAGGGTCCGGCTACGATATCCACCTTCAAAGCGGAAACGTCCGGCCGTAATAGGATATCCCGATAATATAGATGATGTAGTTCGTTGGTCATAACAAGCAGCAGGGTTACGACCGGTATGATAAACATTGATATCAGCAGACCGGGTCTCAAATATCGTTCCATGCCCAAATAAGTCAGAATGATCAATAAATTAAGGGGCGGCAAGAACGGCATCCCTAGATATTCAAACTTGATCCAGAACTGAATCTCTTGAAGCGAACGGCTGGACAATTCGAGTGCAGCACCGAATGTATAAATCGCGGCCAGCATGCTGAAGATGAAGAAGGTTTTTACCGTTGCAAGCTTCGAGCGTCCTGACAGCACGTAAAGACCCATGATAATGTTCAATACGCCTGCCGTGACGATCAGCGTAATAACAGCGGAGTAAGGCGTTCCCATTATGTAGGCTCCAAATCTGCGTGTGATGAGTCGGCCATGATAACCGATCGAATCTTATTCCGATCGTACCATAGTACCATAGTACACCTATCGGAACAATGTTCCATCTGTTGGAAGCTTGATACCCGCTGTTGCAAACGATGCGCTCTCGTGAAAGGTACCGCTGACCCGGTCCTCTTGCCCGACGCTCCTCCATGCGGGATGAATTGCAAAAAGGAACCGCAGGTTCACGGTTCCTTTTGCTATTTTGATTTTCGGGCTTTCACGATCAAGAAATGAGGATTCGTCATTAATCGATCATACCATTTTGCCATCCAGGCCTCCGCCTCCGGCTTGTCTTTAAACTCTAAGCTCGGCTGCGGCTCGACAATCTCTTCGATGCTAAAACAGGAGGAGGTCACGTTGATGATTTCTTGCATCGGTCTTCTATAGAAAGCGACCTCGACGGGTCCGGACTCCGGTTTGTTCCAAATCTCCGTCAGCAGCTCTCGTGCAAAGTAGTCTTGCCGGTCAAAATGCTTAAAATCCATAAAGGGATGATGCACGGAGAAAATCAAGCTGCCTCCTGGTTTCAGCACCCGCTGAAATTCGCGAAAGGTTGGCAGCCACTCCTCAATGTAATGAAGCGTCAATGAACTTACGATGTAATCAAAAGCTTCATTTGCAAATGGCAGGGCCTCAGTCAGATCGCATGCAACGATGGTCGCTTCACTGCCCACTCGCCTTTTGCAGGCTTCAATCATCGACGGGCTCAGATCGATCGCCGTTACCCTAGCCCCCCGTTGAATCAATTGCTCCGTATACCACCCGGCGGCACATCCGGCATCCAATACGGACATCCGCTCCATGTTCTTCGGCAGCATCCCGAGCATGGCCGGCCTCTCGTAAAAGGCATTGTGCCCGCTCTGCGAATCCACATGCCGTTCGTAGTCCCCAGCCAGCTTGTCGTATGCCTTCAAAACCATCTCCTTCATGGTTCCATAACCTCCATATGTACCTGCTGTATTCCTGCTCCTCTACCATAGCTGCCTTAAATAATTGCTGACTCGCTTGATTGACGATCAGCTTGAGTACAGGGAACAATACGTACGCTCGAAATTGTTGGCCAGCAGATCTTCCTTTCGAATGAAAAATTGCAGTTCCCCCGCATCCCACCAGCAAAAACCGACATCGTCGTCCGAATCGACAGCCAGCAGCAGCACCGTATCCTGAATTTCCTGCTGCGCGCGTTCCGCGCTGCCGCCGCAATGCTTGGTGATCTGCTGCATGGCTGCATCCATAGAGTAATTGTACTCCGAACCGGTTAACAGCATGAGCGCAGCCTCAAACTCGCAATCGCCGTGCTGGGTAGAAGGGTAGCCAAAGATGGTCCCGACGTCGCCGGAATCGAGGCCCGTCAATTGGAAGCACAGCTCCTCGTATGATTCATAATCATGCTCGTCATCCTCGATGAGCTCATCATCCACATAGCCGTAATTAGGCGGCTCCAGCGTGGCTCGGGCTTCCACACGGTAGCCGGTGAACACCTCATCTAACGCGGTTTCCTCGGGAGCGCGTCGGCGAACCGCTCCCGAACTCTGACCCTCGGGTAGATAGAGCACACGGTGCTCAATGTTATAGGCGGGTTCATCCACGCCAACGAAGAAATACAGCATTCCGCTTGTCGGCAGCGAGCTAGTGGCGTCCTGGACTGCCACATCCTTCAACTGCAGCTGTGCCAGAAACGTCATCGGTGTTCCCTCCGAATTGAGGGGCCACTCCACCTCTTCGGGAAGATCCGGGTCACCTCCAAAGCGCGAGTTGTTTGACTTGGCATAGTCCTCCAGCTTCTTTTTGGATAATCGTACGCCTTGCCGCGTATGCTCGATTAAATACTCTGCGGCATGTTCGAATTGATGCTCCTTGATGATATTCTGCATTTTGCTCAAATTTTGTTCGGTTAGCTTCATCGTTCGGTTCCTCATCTTTGCATAGAATTTAATCTGACATGATTACGAATTAACCCTAATCCGAAGTCACTTGTTACTCTTCCTTAAAGAGATCTTGAATGATCGACTTATCATAGCCATTGGTGATCCTGTAGGTCCATGAATATTTCTTATGTATGCCTCTATACGGAGAAATCCGGACGATATCCGGTTCCGTATAATGGATTAGATAGTGCTTGTATTCGACATCAATCCAGATCCAGTAATCCGTCCCCCCTGGATATTGGTCGATCCTTTGTAACTTCGCATCGGAGAAGCTGCTCAGGATCCGTTCAATGGTTGCCGGATCGGAAATGCTTAGTCGCTCCTCATCGTAAGAACTGCCCCTTCTCTCAATGATAATTTTATCTATCTTCTGCGTGTCATGGATCTGATTGCCCATCAACTCCTTGTAGGTCGTTCTGGATTGAACCAATGAAAAGACCGCTCCCGACAATATGATCAACGCCACGATTGAAAAAAAACACGCCATGACCTGTCACTCATCGCGATACCGCCTTGATTCCCTCTAGGTTACGGGCGATCTTACTCACTTTTATCGTATCCTCCTCCACTTATGCACGTTAATGGCACGGCACTCTCATAATATAAACCCCATCAGCCAAGGTTTAGTTGCCGGATAATTTAACATCTTTTGGTTTGATCTGTCAATCCTCCCTACAAAAGAATGCCGAATCTCTAAATGGACATGAATGTCCTCCGGAATTCATGAAACAAGCGGCAGACCGAACGCCTATCGTTCAATCTGCCGCATCGTGGAAAATCGCTATGGGTGGTCGAAGAACACTCAGCCCTTTACTTGAACTCGATTATAAATGGCTGTTGATCCGTGGGTTCGATCGCAACCGGCCCCTTCTCTTTGGAATAATTTTTGCGGCCGTTCACGAGCAGCCGGCGATGGTCCGGACTCCAATACATCTTAGAAGGTATGACCCCATGATAGATGGGCTCTGCGCTCAGCACATTCTTCCCTTGAAGCTTACCTGCATAAATCGTATCCTCCCCGTTCTGGGAATAGGCGACATATTTGCGATCCTGCGAGAACTCAAAGCTGTCCACCTTCTCCAGCAGAATGGACAGCTCGTGATTTCTGCGGTCATATACGTACAAGGTTCCCTCCGTTCCTAAAAAAACGAATTGGTCGTCGTTCAACCATGCGGCTTGGTCTGCCCCGATTTCATGCTCATACTGAACATCAATCGTATTGCCGTTGACGGCTCCCATAGCAATTCGACGACCGTGACCGTATTCATCCAGAACGATGAGCACCATCTTCCCGTCATCCGAGACAATCACTTTCAAGGGAAGGGCTTCCGTTTCAAGACCCTTCAACCGATAAACGCGTGCCGATTCCTCTTGCGTATCATAAATCCCGATACTGGACTGCCTTTTGTTTGATTCCATCACCATATAGCTTACGAACCGGCTGTTGCCGGACCAAGCCGGTTCCTCAAACCATAGCTCCTGATTGGCTTCTGTCGTAGCTTCGAGGCTTTCCACCTCCCCGCCCGGATATGCTGTCAATTGCAGAAAAACGCCCTCCTCCGTTTTGGCAATTCCTGAAACATATTTTCCATTGGGGGACAATTGATACGAGAACTTATTCATTTCAATCTCTAACAAATGGTCGGCTCGCTCGTACGGGGGGGAAAAACGCTGCAAGCTCAATTTCGCCGCATTTACTGCTTCGGTTACATAAAAAAGACCGATCACCGACTCGGATGATGACCAGCCGAGCAATTCACCTTGTTCCTTGGATTCTGGCATTCGATAAATCGTCCTCACTTGGAAAGGCCGGCTTCCCTCGTCCACGGCTTGTTCCGGTTCCGCGCCGGGGATAATGATGGTCTCTGATTGCAGTCCGCTTGAACAGCCTGTCAGTATAATTAAGGCAATAGCAATGCATAAAACAAGCCCTTTATATCGATATCTCATTGGACAGCCTCCGCCTTTACATAAGGAATTTCAACGTAGACGACAGTATGAAAATTCTCGCTGATGATACGGATGGTTCCGCCGTGATCATCGACGATGGATTTAACGATACTGAGGCCCAGACCCACACTGCCCTCTTCCTTCTGCTTCTGGCTCACCGAGTAGAACGGCTGAAAGACGTTTGCAAGCTCGTCCGCCGGTATGGGTTCTCCGGTATTATCGAAGGTATAACGAACGCTTCCGTCCGCACGCTCAGCCTTGACGGTAATTTCCGATTGGGCAGCACTGTATTTGATGGCATTATCCAGAAGATTGATAAAGAGCTGGCGCAACCGGTCTGGCTGGCCAAGCACGAAGGACCCTTCCTCTGCCTCGCAAATGATGCTCTTTTTATAGCGCTTCGCCCGGAACGACATGGAATCAACTACATCGCGCAAAATTTTACCCGAATCCACAAGCTCTACATCCTCTTCACCAGGGTTGTGCTGCGATACTTCCAGCAGCCTTAGCACCATGCCATGCAGACGTCGGCTCTCTTCAACGATGTGATTCATGCCCTTATCGAAGAACTTCCGATCGTCATCCCCTTTCTCCCGAATGATCTCGGCATAACCCAGAATGGAGGTGAGCGGCGTTTTGAGTTCATGGGTCACATTGTCAAAAAAACGTTTCTCTTGCGCATTAAGCTCCTTCAAGCGATCCCGATCACGCTCAATCGTGGATATCTGGCTACCGATCCGATCGATCATGTCATTGAAATTCAGAGCCAGTTCGCCGATTTCATCTCTTCGCCGGAATCGGATTCGAACATCCAGGTTCCCGTTCTTTACTTCAGTGGAAGCGCGGGTAAGCTTCACTAACGGTATGGTAATATTCCTGGACAGCAAGTACGAGAACAGGAACGCTGCTCCGAATATGGCAAGCGCAATGTAAAAAATAATGTCCATGATTCGGCCGCTTTGTTCGTAGAGAAGGGTAAAATCCTTAGTAAACCTCAATATGCCGACCTTGACTCCGTCGATGATAACCGGATATGAATAGAGAACGGTTCCGCTGTTTCGGCCATAGGTGATGGTATAGGCCGTCTTTCCCTCGATCGCTTGGCGAAGATCCGCATCCGAGGGTCCCGAGAATCTTTTCTCGTCCGATGAGAACAATAACTTGCCGTCGACGGTGTACGCGCTGACATGGCTAGAGGTAGCATGTTTCAAATCATTTACCATTTCCTCGGCCATCTGCCCGAAATATAGCTTATTGTTCGTAAAATGATTGATAAGGAAAGCTTGCCTTACATATACATTGCTGTTGTTTTTAAGTCCGACCAGATCGGAAGTTACGATCTTCTGATTGCTTGTCCGAATGATCTCCTTGACGGTTTGATTAAGTACGAGGAACGACAGACTGAAGATCACAAAAAAACCAACAATAAACTTGGCTCTGATGGTCCGGATCATCTCTTATTCCGCCTGCTTCTCGAACTTATACCCGATGCCGAATACGGTTGTGATCAGATCGCCGGCATCCAATTTTTTGCGGAGCCTCTGAATATGCGTATCCACCGTCCGCGTATCCCCCATGAAATCATAACCCCAGACTAAATCCAGCAGTTCCGAGCGGGTATAAATCTTCCCCCGGTGACCGTACATGGTCATGAGCAGGTCGAATTCCTTCGGCGTAAGATCAACCGGGCTTCCGTCTTTCCTGACCAGTCGCTCTTCCGTTACGATCTCGATGCCCTTAAAGCGGATCACGGCTTCCGGCGCCCCTTCCCTATCCCCCTGGTTCGCCTGATCCAGCCGCCGGAGGATCGTGCGAATTCGGGCGACCACCTCCCTCAGATCGAAGGGCTTCGTAATATAGTCATCGGCACCAAATTCAAGCCCGAGCACTTTATCCGTAATGTCGGATTTTGCCGTAATCATGAATATGGGGATGTTATAGTCCGTTGTTACTTTTTTGCATATATCGAGCCCGCTTTGGTCGGGCAGCATCCAATCCAGAAGCAGCAGATCGGGATGAAATGCCGCAAGCTCCCTAAAGCCTGCGGCACCGCTGGACGCAGTACGGGTTTCAAAACCCTCCATCGCGAGGCCATAAGCCAGCAGATCGGCGATCGGCTCCTCATCTTCGATAATGAGAATTTTCGTTTTTGTCATGAAGTCTCCATTCTTTCCGTATGAGCTAGTTAATGAATCGATTTTAGCATATACGGGCTGCTTATGATAAATCCATACTATTAGTATTCATTCAGGCTGAGATTCAGGCAAATGCAGCAGATCCGGTACGGTGACGAATGAATAGCCTTGGTCTTTCAAATCCGGTATGAACAACTCCAGGGCTTCAAGCGTGTTGGCAAGTTGATTCTTTCCGTTTGCGGTATGCTGCAGAATGATGCCTCCGGGCTTCAACTGCTTGTCGATGATCCTCATGATCTCCTGCGCGGACACCCCTGACCAATCCATCGTATCCACGGACCAGTTCACGACCGCTAAATCCATATTCTGTATAGCCTTCTCCTTGTCCGCATCCAAAGCGCCGTAAGGAGGCCTGAACAAGGATGGCCGATAACCGATAATGTCGTTCAGTTCCTCCTGCGTATCCGTTATCTGCTTCGTCGCTTCCTCCAAGGTCAACTCCTTGAAGTTGGGATGCGACCAGGAATGGTTCCCTATCGTGTGTCCCTCCTCCGCGATCCGCTGCACGGTCTCAGGATGTCTCTTTGCCCGGTCTCCTAATATGAAAAAGGTAGCTTTAATATCATGCTCCTTTAGAATATCAAGGATTTGGGGCGTAACAACGGCATCCGGGCCATCATCGAACGTTAGGGCGACCTGTTTTCCGTCTCTGGAAGATCCGTTAAAGTACACCTTCTTCTCCATGGATGGGTTCCCGGTTCCGCTTAGAGGGGATTCGGACGGTTGATCTAAATCCCCCTTTGCTTGCAGCTCAAACGAAAGTCGTTCGGTGCCCGTAAAGTAGTCTTTGAGCCCTTCCACTATGGCTTGTGCCGCAAGCTCTTGTCCGTCATCACTCAGCAGCAAACGCTCATCCTCGGCATTGGTCAGATACCCCGCTTCGATCAGCACGGCTGGCATCGTCGGCGTAGACAGTACTTTTAACTGCTCTTCCTTTACGCCGCGATCACGCAGCTCGATCGCCTTCACTACATGCTCCTGCAGGGTTTGGGCCAAAGGAATGCTGTCCTCATGCCGGTATAAGGTTTCGGTTCCCGATGTCATGGGGTCCGTATACGTGTTGCCATGGATGGAGATCATGGCGTCCGCATTCCAATCATTCGCGATTGTCCCCCGTTCTTCCAGCTCAATGAAACGGTCATCCGTGCGCGTCAAGAGAGGCTCGAACATAGGATCCTCCTCAAGGAGGGCTGCAATCCGTACAGCAAGGGACAGGTTGAACTCCTTCTCATAAGCGCCGCTGACGCCGGTAGCTCCGGGATCTTTTCCGCCATGACCTGGGTCGATGACGATACGAAATGTCCCTTGATGATCTGTCGTGGCAGGAAGTGACTGATAAGACTCCGCACGTTTGGCGGAAGATGCCGGTATCATTTCCACCGTGGATGCACCTGTGTTGACTACCAATCTGAATCCGACAATAAACATGATGGCAATGAGCAGAACATAGAATAGCATGGGAAATTTTTTGCGTTTCTTGTGATCAATCATGGCTCCTCCTTCTGGGTGATCGTGCTAGATACGATTCCATAAGAAGAATATAAAGGCCGGATGTGACAACGATTTTGCCAAGATGTCAACAACTTGTGTCCGAAACGATACTATGAAATCTATTTTCATAGGTTTTGAAGCACTGCATCACCTCAGCACAAAAAAAAGCCGCACAAAGTGCGGCTTCCCGAGATTCGTACCCTATTAAATTCATTAAGCCGCTGCGACGAGTAATCACCTGAAACGTCCAAAGACATATCGACCTCAACCGAAAGCAGCAGAAGGGTTAATATTATGGCTGCTACACGTTCAGCGAGTAGGACGAACGGGCGATCTCCGTGGCTTGAACCATGTTACGCAGGGAGGCAACCGTTTCTTCCATCCCGCGCGTCTTGAGACCGCAGTCCGGATTGATCCAGAACAGCTTCGGATCCAATACGCGCAGCGCCCGTTCGATCATGCTGGTCATCTCTTCCACGCGAGGCACCCGCGGACTGTGGATATCGTATACCCCGAGCCCAATCCCAAGCTTATACGTATTCACCTCGAAGCTATGGATCAGCTCGCCATGGCTGCGGGAGGTTTCGATCGAGATGACGTCGGCATCCATCGCCTCGATCGAATCGATCATGTCATGGAACTCGCAATAACACATATGCGTGTGAATTTGCGTGGTCGGCTGGACCGTGCAGGTCGTCATGCGGAAGGCTTTGACAGCCCATGCAAGATACTCCGCTTGGTCTTCTTCCTTCAGCGGCAGCCCTTCGCGAACTGCGGGCTCGTCAACCTGAATCATCCCGATGCCGGCTTGCTCGAGCGCTTCGACTTCCTGTCTGAGGGCATAAGCCAATTGGTACGCAATCTGTTCCCTCGAGATGTCCTCGCGTACAAACGACCAGTTCATGATCGTGATCGGCCCGGTCAGCATGCCTTTCACGGGACGGCTGGTCTTCGACTGTGCATATTTCGTTTCTTCTACCGTCATCGGCTGCTCGAATGCCACATCGCCGAAAATAACAGGAGGCTTCACGCAGCGGGATCCGTAAGATTGCACCCATCCAAACTGGGTGAAGGCAAATCCTCCAAGCTTCTCACCGAAAAACTCCACCATATCCGTTCTTTCAAACTCGCCGTGCACAAGCACATCCAGGCCGATCTCTTCCTGAAGCTTGATCCAAATATCGATCTGCTCCTGAATGAATTGCTCGTACTGCTCGTTATTCCACTCCCCCTTGCGCCACGCCTGGCGAGCCTTGCGCACCTCGGCTGACTGCGGGAAGCTGCCGATGGTCGTCGTCGGGAATATGGGCAGCTGCCACTTGTTCTGTTGGGCAACATGACGATCCGCGAATGGAAGACTGCGAGCCGGATTCTGAGCGCTAACCTCGGCTACAGCTCGCTGAACGTCGATTCGATTACGCTCTTCCGACTGCTTAAGCGCCTGAAGCGCAAGATCGTTATGTTCCAATTCCTTCTCGATACGGGCAGCTCCCGTGGAGATGGCTTTTGTCAGCAGATCCAATTCAATCAGCTTCTCGTCTGCAAAAGCGAGAGCGCCCTTTAGTTCAGGCTGCAATTTGGTTTCCTTGCTTACCGTCACCGGTACATGGAGCAAGCTGCACGAAGATTGCACGATCAAGCGCTCGCCGGCCACGTATTTCGTCAGCTCCTCCAATTGCGACAGCTTTTCGCGAAGCGACGCCTTCCAGATTCCGCGTCCGTCGATGATTCCAGCCCCCAAAACTTTGTTCGCCGGAAATCCGGATTGTTGGATGGCTTGCAGATTGCCTTTGTATCCGTGGACCAGGTCAAGACCGATGCCGCTAACCGGCAGCTGGATGATGTCCTGGTAGTTTTCCACCGATTCGAAGTAGGTTTGCAGCATGATGTTGAGGCCGGGTGCCGAAGCCGCAAACGTTTCATAGATGGTGGCTAATCGCTTCAGATCGGCTTCGCTTAATTTCGTAACCAGGATCGGCTCGTCGATCTGTACCCATTGAACGCCTTCGTGTGCAAGCTCCTGAAGGATCTGAACGTACAGCGGCAGCAATTTATCAAGCCAGGCATCCGTTTCCGAGGCTTGGTAGCCTTTGGACAGCTTCAGGAAGGTGAGCGGACCGACAATGACCGGCTTGCCTTCAATGCCGAGCTTTTCTTTGGCCTCCCGATAGGCTGCAAGCGGCCTATTCTCGGTAAGAACAGGAACAGCTCCGTCCAATTCCGGCACGATGTAGTGATAATTGGTGTTAAACCACTTGGTCATTTCACTTGCTGTAGCATCCTTCGTGCCGCGTGCAATCCCATAGTATACAGACAATGGAACAATGCCGCCCTCATATGGGAACCGCTTGGGTACGATGCCGAACATGGTGGCCGTGTCCAGGATATGATCGTAATAACTAAAATCATTGACGGCGATCAGATCAATTCCGCTCTCTTGCTGCTTGCGCAAATGATTCAACCGAATCTCCCGCAGCTGCTTGTGAAACTCCGATTCTTCGAGCTTGCCCGCCCAGAACGCTTCTAAAGCTTTCTTCCATTCCCGATCAGCGCCAATACGCGGATATCCCAGTACACTGCTTTTTGCCATCTATGTAACACTCCTATACAAATTGTTACAAGAAAGATATCACGTATCGCCCGGTATAGTGTAACTCAAATAAGCTATATCTAGTTATAGCCTGCGGCTATAGCGAGGCAGCTGAGATGATGAATGAAGACTCTCCTTCCTTCTTGCCGATCAAGCGCTTGTCATATGAATGATCTGAAAAGAAGCAACGCAAAAAACCGCGTTATTACGCGGTTTCTCATCACGGTCTTCATGCGATTCTATTATTTGAAATGAGATGATTGTGATGTCTATGCCGAATCTCGGATCCAAGCATCCAGCAAACGGAACGTTTCCTTCGCCGAATCGATGATTTCATCGGAATCATTCAAGCCGTTCGACAGCAGCGCTTCCCGGAATTCGGTCCATCTTGGCTTGGTCTCTTGACCGTATGCATGGAAATAACGAATGCCCGACTCGGGACTTACGGGCAAGAACTTCATCAATTGTTTCGTGATGACTTGGCCACCGAGTGTGGACCCCTCCATCACATAGAGATACCCCCATATTTGCGCAGGCGTGCTCAGCTCGGGCAGCCGGCTGCACAGCGGAAGCTGATTTATTTCATCCTGAGTCATATCCAGATGCATCAGATCTTCTTCCAAATGTTCCGACTTCATCCGCATCGACATATCCAATCCCATATCGTTGACGGCATCCTCTGCCATAAACTTCGTTTCGGCCGGTTTAATGAATCCGTAAAACTTCGCTAAATATGATCGATATTGATCGATCGTCAGGGTCTGGTCGAATGCAGCCTTCGCGTATGGATTCTGTTCGATTTGTTCATGCTGCGGTGCCGTCTCTTCTCTTAACCGTTCTAAAATCCGTGTGCTCAATGGATAACCCCCTATCATGTTTCGAGCTGTGTTGCTGGATCAAAGCACATCTTCAGCAAACCATAATCCGAGGTGTCTGACGGTCGATGAACCCTGCGATAAATATATCATAACGAGATTCATATGAATACATAGCAGGCTCCTCGGTTTCGGTAGCCGGGAACGAAAAGAACGAGAGGCGGTCATTATAGGTTGTCTATGCTGTTCAGCACCAAAATCAGTCCCGCAATACACAAAACCCACGAAAGCACCGATCCGGAGCTCTGGGCGATTTTCAGCCGCAGCTTCTCCAGCGGAGGCTGCATCATACGGCCAAATGCAAGGTGTGCACCGAGCAATAGGAGCGGAGGAAGCACCATGATCACATTATACGCAGCCAGGACGGGTACCCATTGAACCGGTGTCAGTTGGGCCGATGTCATCAGCCCGATCGCCGCAAAATAGGGCAGTGCCGTTGCCACCTCCAGCAGGGACGTGGTGAAACCCAGCCCGATCATCGCCCCGAGGCTTTGGGA
>NZ_AEXS01000068.1:0-19400 GCF_000204455.1 Paenibacillus sp. HGF5
ACGTGAGAACGCTGCAAGGCATCCAGATGAAGACATGGCCCTGCCCGTGGGGAGGCCGTCCCTGGCCGTACCGCCGCACCGTTCTTCAGCAAACCGGTATGTCCTCTGCCTGTCACATCCGCTACGCCGTTATCGTCTACCTGCTCAAAATCCCAATGCAGCAGCAGCTCCGGACGAGGTCTGGACCTATCCAATTCAATCGAATAGGTGCGTGTTTGGGTGCCCAACCTGGCCGTAATGAGAAGATCTTCAAGTCCGTCGACCTGAATTGTTCTTGGCTCACCTGAAGCCGCCGGTTCGCCCGCTATTTCAATTTCAATTCCGTTATTCGATGTAACCGGCGTCACCGTCACCTCTTCTGTTCCTTCATACAACGTCAAACGATAATATCCGATGTCACCCCGAAATACGGGAGACAATGAGCCTTCAGAGAACATCAGTTCGTCCAGATGCGCTTCCTCCGCGCCGAACCAAGCTAAATTGAATTTCGCGAACATGATTTTGTCGTATGGAGTGTAACCTCCGCCTTCAAACAGCAGGCCTATCATTCCGTCCGGCAGCACGGTGAGCGAGGAGTAGGCGGAATGGCCGCTGTATACGGTCTTTGCTTCCGGCCAGGTGGCTCCGTCATCATAACTGAGCCGGACCGTCATATTTTCCCTGACGTTCTCATGGGCCGGATTGGCGAACAGCAGCAGCTTGCTGCCCAGCTCATTATCGGCAGGCATATAGCGGACAATGCTCGCCTGCACAACAGGATCGATCAGCTCAGGCGTGTAAAATACCTGTGACCAGGTCGCCCCTTGGTCGCTGCTTGTCGATATCGCCCTCCGCTTCAGCTCTTTGTTAGCGGACAAACGGTCGTTCCGCATCAATGTGCCGTCCGTCAGCTCCACAACGGTCGCCTCGTTCGTGTCTGCTTGGATATAACCGCTTTGATACCAGGTTAAGCCATGGTCATCGCTTTGAATATTTCGGCCGATCGCCGGAATTACCAGCCTACCTTGGTTTGGCCCATGCCGAAGCTGAATACCGATTGCAGGTCCGGTTGCATCCCACCTTATATTGGAGGGCTGCACCTCCTCAAATCGGTTAACCGGTTCCGACCAGGTAGCTCCATCATCATCACTGTATGAGCTCCAGATCGTACGCACGCCTCGGCTCGTTCCATTGTTGATCTCTTCAATGGTGTCGTCGCCATAATTATGGTTCATAAATAACCATATGCGGCCATTGCTCTCATCCTGCACCGCCGTTGGATTCCCGCAAGTATCCGCCCCCATGTCGCACACGGTTTGGAGCGGCTCCCAGATTGTGCCGCCGTCCAAGCTGCGCTTCAGCACAAGGTCGATGTCGCCCGTATCGGAAGCGCTGTTCTTACGTCCTTCGGCAAATGCCAGCAGGGTCCCATCCTTGGTTGTCAATATCGTCGGAATACGAAACGTATGATACCCTTCCGTACCAGCTACGAACAAATCGATATTGTGAAACTGCGGTTCCCCATCAGCCGCAGCCTGGGCTTCGGCAGCGTTACTCACGCCAGCAGAACCATAAGGAATGTGGGCAGCAATTAAGACAAGCATCATCCAGCCAATGAGTGCTTTGCGGAATGGAATCATGTTAATGAACCCTCCTATCCTTTGATGGAGCCAACCATAACTCCCTTAACGAAATATTTTTGCAGGAATGGATAAGCAAACAATATAGGCAGCGTACTGATTATAATGACCGCGGATTTCAGCGTGGCAGCCGGAGGCGGATTGCTTACGTATTCCAGCTGGGCCTCATTCTGCGTAATCCCGGTCAGCAAAATGTTGCGCATGATGACCTGAACCGGCATCTTGTTGACATCATTCATGTAGATCGATGCCCCAAACCAATCATTCCAATGATGCACCGCATAGAATAAACCGATCGTGGCCATCGCCGGCATGGACAGCGGAATGACAATCTTGAACAGAATCAGCAGAGGGGTGGCCCCGTCAATGACGGCGGATTCCTCCAGCTCCTCCGGGAGTCCCATGAAGAAATTCCGGAGAATAAATAAATTCCATGCGCTGATCAGGCTGGGAAGAATAAGCACCCATAGCGTATCTTTAAGCCCCAGCGTATCCATCAGCATATAATTAGGGATCAAACCGCCTTGAAATATCATCGTCAGAAATATGAACAGCACCAGGGCGTTTCGTCCGGGCAAGCTCCGCCGTGCCAATCCGTAAGCCAGCATGGACGTAAATAACAGATTGAGAATGGTGCCGACGATGACTCGGAAGATCGTAACCTGATAAGCATTCAAAATGATTTTCCCGCGGTTAAGCAGCACATCGTAGGCTGCGAAATCCAGCCTCTCCGGTATGAGCACGAACGCTCCACGGCGCATGGATTCCTCAGCGCTGATAAACGACGTCGAGAGCACCGCAAGGAACGGAATAACAAACATGAGGGACAAGAAGATCAGAAAAACAATGTTGGCAGCATCAAAAATTCGTTCGCTTGTCGTAGGCTTTATTCCGCTCACCGTATCCCCCCCTTACCAGATTCCCGTTTGGTTCATTCGCTTGGCAATATAATTCGCTCCTAATATGAGCACCATCGCCAGCAAATTTTTGAATACGCCGACCGCAGTAGCAAATGAATAGTTAAGTGATGTCAAGCCTTCTCTATACACATACGTATCGATAATGTCGGCCACCCCGTAGACGGCAGGCGAATACAACAACAGCACCTTCTCGAAGCCTGCATTAAGCAGGCCTCCGATCGACAGAATGAGCATAATGACAATCACATGTGAAATGCCTGGCACTGTAATATGCCATGCCTGACGGAACCGGTTGGCACCGTCGATTCTCGCAGCTTCATATAGCCCCGGGTCAATGCCCGCCATGGCGGCCAGATATAAGATCGTCCCCCACCCGACGGTTTGCCACACGTGAGATACAACGAGGATGGACCGGAAGTATTTGGGCTCTCCAAGGAACAGAATCGGCTCTCCTCCAAAAAACACGATAATCGCATTTAGCAGCCCGTTGTCCGTGGACAGCATCATCATGATGAGACCTGCCACCACAACCGTGGAGATGAAGTGCGGTAAATACGAGACCGTTTGAACGATTCGTTTGAACAGCCCATTCTTCAATTCATTCATCAGGAGCGCCAAAATGATGGCGGCCGGGAACCCGAACAACAGATTATAAAAGCTGATCAGAAACGTATTGCGCAGCACATTCCAGAAATAATAGGAATCAAAGAAACGGATAAAATGATCGAACCCCACCCATTCCCCCGTCAATATTCCCCGTACCCCTTCAAACGGCGAAATGTCTTTGAAGGCAATGATGACGCCAAACATCGGCACGTAATCGAATATGAGAAAATAAAGGATCCCGGGCACAATCAAGTAATAGTAAAATCGATGCTTTTTAACTGCAGCCCATCGGCTTCTTTTCTTCAAGGCCGGCGGGGGAACAGTCGCAGTGTTAAGCTCCATCACACACGCAGCCCTCCCGTCTTATTTTTTCAACTCAAAATATTGCTTTGTGTATTCATCGATCCACATCTGCAATCCGGCTTTGTTCAACTGCTCGATATATTGATCGTATTCACTCAGGGGTCTTACGCCGGTCACGAACTTAACGAGCTCCTCGCTCCGCAGACGGTCCAGATCTTCAATCATCGGAACATTCTGCTTCAGCCGCTCCTTGTCATATACGACAGTCGCATCCAGCGGCATTTTGGCAGCGCTAACGTTGGTAATCTCATGATTCAGGTAATCGGCGTGCATCTTCTTCACCGGATCGCGGAATGCGTATTTGTTCTCCGTCGCCAGGCCCAGGGAGAGCATATATTCGCCGGCATACCGGAGATCCGGGCTAAGCAGCTCGATCTCGAACTTTTGGTCGTCGAGATACTTCCAGTTTTTCCCGAAGGCTGCATTCAGCGTATTGGTCGGCAAATCCTTGTATTGATGGTTGATGAATTTGATGACGGCTTCCGGATTTTTGGCTTTTTTGGTGATCAGCATGCCCGTTGTGTTTCCGCGCGATGCTGTCATCAGCTTTCCTGCTGGACCCGTTAGATCCTTAGCAATTGCATAGTCGGCTCCCTCCGGGAGATTCGGCTTGATCTGCGGGAACAGCAGCGTAATCCTGGAATACCACATGGAGGAGGTCCCGACCCGGTTGGTTTTCAGCAGCTCCAGCGGATCGAATTTTGCAAATGCTTCTTTATAGATGTAGCCTTTCTGATACCAATCCGCCATCTTGGCCAAATAATCCTGATAGCCCGGCGCAAGCTCGACCGGTTTGATTTTGTTGTCGGCGGGATCAAGCCAATTACTGTTGCCGCCCTCGACGAAGGCGCCCATCAGCGCATTATTCATACCGCCCAGATCGGTCATCATCGGGATCGTGTCCGCCTTGCCATTGCCGTCCGGATCACCCTCCTGGAATGCCTTCATGACCGCTTCGAGCTCATCAATGGTCTTAGGCATTTCCAGATTCAGCTTCTTCAGCCAGTCCGTACGAATCCAGACGGGATAATGAACGGACGGCAGCCCCCTGGGAATGCCCCAGATTTTCCCGTCTTTATCGGTCATATAATCCCAAGCTTCCTGAGGCCATGACTTCAGAATGTCCTGGCCATGCTGCTCCAGCAAATCGTTTAGTGGAATGATCGCCCCTTTCGAGGCATATTGATCCCAATCCCCTTGAAATACATCCACCTCATCCTTGGATCCCAGCAGTAAATTCAGCTTTTCGCCCTCGGAGCCTTTAGGCGGTACAATCGCAATCGGCTCAATACCAAGTTCATCCATATACATCTGCTTCATTTCCTCTAGCGCATCCGGAATACTGCCTTCCGGCTTTTGATTCAAGGCCCCGGTATTTTGATAAATATAAATTTTAGCCATCTCCCCGGATCCCTTGTTCGAATCTCCGCTAACCTCCTTGGACCCGGCCGTGTCTCCATCGCCTCCGCTCCCTCCCGATCCTCCACCGGTACATGCCGCAAGCGAAAGCACCAGCATGGCAGTCAACGCCGTATGAACCAACTTCTTCATTCTTTTCCCTCCTTAAATGGGTTGGGTCCGCGATTCCAACATGGCTGGGACCTGCTTCAGGAGACACCTTATCACGATTTGTAAGCGCTTAACATGTAAAACGTTGTACATTTATAACATGATTTCTACTTATCAAATATTTGTTACGTAAGACAAAAATCCCGGTACTCCTTCGCTTGGAGTAAGGTCCCGGGATCGATGCTATGAGTATATTTTTTTGTATTCACCGGGGGTAAGCCCGGTTATTTCCTTAAATACCTTAATAAAATAGTGGGCGCTGCCGAATCCGACCTGCCTGCCGATCTCTTTGATCTTAAGTCTGCCTTCCGCGAGCAGACGCTTGCTGTTATCGATCCGCACCTGCTTCAGGTAATCAATGAAGGGCTGACCGGTGCTTTGCTTAAATAGTCTGCTGATATAAGCCGGGTTCAGATTCAACTGCTCGGCAACCCACTGTAACGAAATATCCTTATCGTAATCGTTCTCCAACATTTCAATGACTTTGGCAATGTGCTGGTTGCCTCTGGCATCCATCTCCTGACGAATGCATTCAACCCCGCGGGTTATTAGCGACCGGAACCAGGTGACGATGTGATCCATCGATCCCAGATCGAGCAGCTCCCGGTAGGGATCCGTTCCCTTCTCAAACAGAATTTCGATGCCTGTTCCAAACGAGCCGAAGGAATACCGGATGGACGTGAACAATTGAATGAAGATCGGCTGGATCTGGTTGTAATGCAGTTTGTGTTTGCAGGCCTCGATCTCGGCCACAAAAGCATCGAACATCGAAAGGGCTTCCTTCAAGCAAGCAGTCCGGATATAGTTGTTGAGCTTCTCCTCAATCTGGCTCGGATAATGAAAGGTTTGCCCGTTGTCGGCACGGATATCGTCCATGGATATCACGTAACCTTTTCCATAGAGAATACGGTATTTTAATGCCTCTGCCGCTTCTTCGTAAGCAAGGGGCAGCTCCTCGATCCCACTACAGATGTTTCCGACGCCAAGTGAAAATTGCACGCCCAGCCGTGCATTTACCTCATCGAGCAGCTGCTGCGCCAGATGGAACAATTGCTGTCGTCCTTTACCGGACAGGTTAAAAACAACCGCGATCTTGTCCCTCTCCACATTGACGACGAAAAATGTAGTACCCCACCCAAGCACCTCGCTGTCCTGCAAGGCATCAATTACCTTGATCTTGCACAAGTCCTGCGCCAGCATATCTTCTCCATTAGATGCCATCTCTTCATCAATGGACAGCAAGAACACCGAGAGCTCGCGAAGTCTGATATTCAGTTCAAGATAATCCTTCTTCGCTTCAATTTCCTCAAGACTCATCGTATGCCGCTGCAGCAGCGACAGCTTGAACCGTTCCAGCTGAAAGGGCAGGCTTTCCTCCAACCGTTCCTTATAATAGTTGCGCTCATCAATGGTCGACCTGACAAAGCTGCCAATGACGCTGAGTTCATCATCAGGCCCGTTAGCCTGCTCGCTGACCTGTTGGATTTGCCCATCGTTCCTCCCCTTCGCAAGTGCATTCAAACGGGAGATCGGCTTATACAAGCTCTTGGAAGAGAAGTAGGAGAGAAGCAATGACAGCAGGATTAAAGCACCGGCAGAATACGTGATCGTCTGCTTGATGTCCATCGTGCCCTGGGTGTACACCCCCATATCGGATATGTTGACGAAGGTCCAATCCAGCAATGCGGAGGATGAGTAGCTGACCAGCTTCTTGCTGCCATCGAGCTCAATGGAATATGACCCTGACTTGGCATTTTGCAGAGCCTCGGATAACCCGATGTGCTGAACACCTGCTGCTGAGGATTGGCTGCGAAATACGACATTTCCGGATGCGGACACAACGTACATGTCGTCTGCCGCGTTTAATTTGCTAATAATATCCTCATAAATCATGGCGGCATCAAGGTTGACGATAATGGCGTTGTTGGCTTTTTTGGATTTATAGATCACGGATAGGAGGTCCTTCTTTCCCTCAGGATATTGTTTCGCGGTCCGAGTGTCCAGGAAGACAGGATTAACCTGTATGTTCTGCACGGCGTCATACCAGTCTTTATCATAGAAGTCCTCCCTCCGAAACTGACGGTTGGAGCGGTCATTATCTGAAGTAATCACTATATCCTTGCTACTGTCATAAAAGTATACGGAATCCACGAATTGATCGGAGAGTTTGAATGAGTTCATCGTGAGGAAGGTATTCTTCTTGGCCTCCAGATAAGCATATAGCGCCGGCAGGTCCTCCTCCGGGATAGCCCCTTGAAGCCCCTCATAGTAAGCCCCGTTCGGGAAATTCTCGAAGCTAATGAACGAGCGGTTGAGGGCAAGCAAATTCGAATTTTCTTTAATCCGGTTCAGTAAAATCTCAAGGGTGTTGATCGTCTGGTTCAAATATTGCAGCTTGTTGTTCCCCGTCTCTTCCTCTACAATGCCGGATACCCTGTAATAGGCAAAAATATTGGAGACCAAACTCGGAAGCACGGTAATCAGCACCGTCGTGACAATTAACCTAAGAAAAAACTTACGCTTTTTCATCCTTCCAACGGAATCGATCCAATTTCTCATCTGAAGCATCCTTATCCCCCTTGGCCCGAATTATGAAGACAACGCTAGCACGGAACAGTTCAAGGAAGCATTCTACGCATGAATGAAGTTCCGACCAACTATAAAGCGCTTAGAATATTTATTTCAGATTATACCTTATGGTTCTTATAACACCAATCAGATTCATAAGGTAATAATTTTATGATTTAACCTGATCATATGCTCCAAACACTTCCCAAAAATGAAACGAAAAACTTGCCTGTCTGTTTTTGTACATCTCCGTTCATGGAGGGAGATAGACCGCACGAAAATATATGATTGTATTCTTATTTCATTATTTCGTACCAAATAATCCCATATTTTCTTACTTTATGATATAATTGCCGCAAGAAGCCGATAAGCAAATGCAGATTCCTTTTTGATAAGAAAAAGGTTTTATCACTTGTTATGTTTCTCCTGCCTAATAATTCAAAATCAGTTTATACTATTTACGTTCTTTAATCAGAAGGGGTAAATGATCATGAAAAGGAAGTATGTAAAGGTTGTAATCACTGCATCATGCTCTCTTGTATTAATCCTTGCATTTTTTATGATCAGAGAACTTATAGATCATAAACAAGTTGATAAGCAAATTGAAGAATCAACTATTAAAGAAACCACTCCGCCAAAAAAAGAAATTCCGGATTGGGCAAAAGAATACGATCGAAGAGCTCGAACGGAACCAGCGGAGATGATGGTAACTGAATATGGAGATTTTTATTACGCCCCTTTCCCGAAACCATTTCCGAGAGATGAGATCGCTAACCGGGATATTGAGGAGGAAATAACCACTGATACAAATCAGGTGATATTGAAGGGTTATTATTATGAGAAGAGATAACAAAAGTTGATTATTTCAAAAGCCTGCCGGGTAAACGGCAGGCTTTAGTTTCATTGAAATTAATTCGCTATAAAAAAAGATCACCTATTATTTTGTCATTTGAAAATTATTCTCTTAATTATATTACTCGTAAGCATCCTCAATCTTTGGAATAAATGGGGACAGGAACGGATCATTATGCTCCATGATTTCTCCTCGAATTAAAGTGTAAACTCTGAATTCATTGAAAAATTCGGCATCGTCACTATCTCTTACATACAGAACTCCATAGGAACCCGGAGCCAGCTCTCCAACCCTTTTTAAAACCTCAACCGGATTATGCTTTTTCTCAGGTCTGTGATTATTAAGACCTGCTATCCAAACTTGATAGTCGCCATTGACTGCTCTTAGGTCCAATACTCCAGAGGGCCACTCTAACTCATCAAAATACGATTGAATATTTTGAACAATGATCGAGTAATTTTCTTCGTCCTCTTCAATTGAAGAACTCTCTCTAATAGTTGCCCATCCGTGATACTCATACATTTCAATTCATCCTCTCATGGTTTTAACGGTTTAGTATCGATGATTATTTCCACTCCGTATCTTTCGGCGTACTCTTGGAGTTGTCGAGTAACCCTATCATCGGGTTTTCCTTCAAAATGAAAATAAGCTTTTCTACCTGTCTCAATGGCAGCTTCTATTGTAGCTTTTGCCTGCTTTCTAAATTGCTTATCTAAACTGTTTAATGGTGGTTTGGTTTGTGCTATATACTGATCACTTACAGCATCAAACTCACGTCCATTCGGATCATTGCTAAATTTCACTCTAGACTCGCCGCCTAATTTTTCACCTAACATATCGGCTGCTGCATCCCCTTTAGGAACCTTAACTAATTTTCCGGAATATTTCCCATTAGCATTTGGTGTCCCATCTGCCCCCTGCCCCTTACCGCCATCTCCTCCCGAATCATGCTTGAGATTTGGGATCTTTTTTACGCCAACCCGGTTAAGCGCAACGCCGCCAAGGATCATGGCCGCCTTCTGGCCCAGATAGGTCGACGTCCCCATCTCATTCATTCGCTCTTCCTCGGCCTGTATCCTTTCGCCGAATTTCTCCCGGGTATCGCCGACGTCAAATGCCATTTTAGCACCCCAAATGGTCGTATTCACGACCCCTTCAGCGGTACCTACCGTAACATCGTAAGCCATCTGCTTACCGGTTTCCATCGGGTTTTCGACCAAGGCGTTTGCCGTATCCTTAACCGAGCCCCACATCTCAGCAGCCCCGGATTTAGCACCCATCGCAAAGGCTTTGGCTTCATTGCCCAGATCCTTCAGTTGGTTGCCAAAAGTCTTTACCTCCATGGCCTCGCTATAGTGAACATTGCTCATCCCTCCAGCGTTTGCGATCTGCGGAGACGCGCATCTAGGGTCTAAGTTTCCCTGCTCGTTGTCCACCTGCATGAATTTATATGCGATTCTCTTCAATTCCTGACTGGTCACCTGCATATGCTCGATCGTCAATTTCATGTCGCGATAGGCTTGCTGGAAATCATAATAAAATCGGGAGCAAGTGGTACCGTCCCAACACGACGCCAGCATCTGGATCTGTTGATTCAGCGTATTCTTGTTCGCTTCCAGCTGATCGGAGGCCCTATCGAATTGATCCGACACCGCCAGCAGCACCTCAGGAGGCACAAGTATTTTGGACATAGGTCAACCTCATCGTCATTTGTTAGATTGTCATTCTACTCCATTTCAAATAACTGGAAAAGGTTCCAAGGTCCTCTTTATGTGATTTAGCTCGATTAAAGCCCTCGCTATCTCATCACCAATGTCCGGCTCTGTCTTCTCTGCCGTTAATACAATGCGGTTTTGATCCCGGCAAGCTTGATCAATGTCTGAATTCCGTTGTTGATCTTATATTTCACTGGTGTTATATTACATATGCGAAATATTAAAGACAAGGGGGTCCTTCATGCACCCTATTTCAAATGTGGAATTCATGCTGCTGCAAATGATCGCAGAATGTCGTCAAGCTTCGGGGTACGATATCAAGAAGTTAGTCGATCAACGAGGCTATCGGGAATGGGCGAGCATCGGCACGACTTCAATTTACGTAGGGCTTAGGAAACTGAGCGATAAAGGATGGATTGCATCCGAGGAATCCGACGAAAAATCCGGCAAGGGCCCCATGCCGACCCGGTTTGTCCTCACCGAAGCCGGTATGACCAAGCTGAAAGATGAAGTCCTTGACAGTCTTTCGTCAGCACGGGAGCGCGACAACCGCTTCGATCTCGGTTTGGCCGCTTTGCCTCTTATCGGGAACGACATGGCCATGGCTGCATTGCGGAAACGGTTGGATTTTCTTCGGAAGGCTTCAGAAGGCATAAAGCAAAAATTCGAATCCCAAGGCGGTGTTCGATTGCCGCTGAACGTAAGGGCGCTGTTCTTGCATCCGATCAGCCTAATAGAGAGTGAGCAAGCGTTCGTTGCCAGTCTAATTAACGAATTGTCGAAGGAGACCAGGGAAGATGACCACATTCATTGAAGGTTTCGTTCCTTACCAAGGCGAACATTGCGAAACGACCACCATGGGCAATTTAATGCAATATACAGGAGTCCAACTATCGGAGCCGATGCTGTTCGGACTCGGACAAGGGCTCGGATTCATTTACTGGGACTCGAAGGGAATGGATTTTCCGTTCATCGGAGGAAGGGTGAAAGTGGATAAGTTGACGGCCAACCTCGCCGACAGGCTGGGTTTGACCGTGAATGTCCAAGAAACGTCGTCCGTCGACAAAGCGTGGCGGAACGTACGGAGCTGCATCGAACGCGGAATGCCGGTTGGGCTGAAATTGGATTCCTATTACCTGGACTATTTCACGACCAAAGTGCACTTTGCCGGTCACTATGCGGTCCTATACGGCATGGATGACGAATATGCCTACATGGCAGATACCAGGCAGCAGGGCGGACTGGTGAAGACGCGTTTGACAAGCTTGGCCGCAGCCAGAGACGCAAAGGGAGCCATGAGTTCCCGAAATCGTTCTTTTACGCTCGAGCCGATCGACGCTTTACCGCCACTCGTTCCCGCATTACGCGAATCCTTGACCAAGAATGCGCAGGATTATCTGAACCCGCCCATTCGCAATATCGGGAATAAAGGCATTGCAAAAATGAGCAAAGAGATTCTGAAGTGGCCTTCCCGCAGCAACCAGTTCGAACATGATTTATGCCTGACCGCATTGCTGATGGAGCGTGCGGGAACCGGTGGTGCTCTGTTTCGGAATCTGTATCGGGATTACTTGAAGGAATGCGCCGATCGGTTGGAAGACCCGAGAATCGAACAAGCCTACCTTTTGTTTACGGAGATCGCGCCAATGTGGGCCGGTGTCTCCGCATCAATCGACCTTGCGGGAAGATCAGGTAACACCCAGGAGCTACAGCAGGCGTCCAACCTTTTGCTCGAGATTGCGGATAAAGAACGCGCAGCCATGGAGTTATTGCTGTGAAAGCGATTGGCATGCCGCCAGCTGACAAGGAAATCCGTGGATTTTGCGGAAGCAAGCCGAGAAACGTACAAAACCAGCCCCGCTCATTTCTGTGCGGGGCTGGTCTAGGTGAATTCACTCAGCGTCTTGAATTAATGCACCTGATCGAGCAATCGATAGGCCTCTTCCTTGGTTGTCACTGCCAAGAGCGCTTCCCTGAAATCATCGTCCATCAGCTTGCGGGACAACATTTGCAGCACTTTCAAGTGCGCATTCTGTTTACTATTACGCGGCACGGCAATCATAAAGATCAGTTTGGCTTCGCTCCCGTCCAGACTCTTCCAGTCGACGCCATCCTGCTGGATACCAAAAACCACGCTTGGTTTCAGGACAGCATCCGATTTACCGTGAGGAATCGCAATATTCATGCCGATGCCGGTGGAGCTTTCTTGTTCCCGGGCTAATATGGCCTGTTTAAAATCTCCGTCAGCTCTGATCGCCCCATTCCGCTCCAATACACCGATCATTTCGTCGATGACAGCATCCTGGGTTGTTCCGACCAGATTCAGGTTAATGAGATCCGGTGTCACAATATCCGTCAATTTCTCAACGCGGATAGCAGAAACCTCCGTTGCTGTACCATTATTGATCACGGTTGAATCCACTTCAGCTGAGTCCGCAGCCAAGGGTGCATCCGCGTCTGCTGTCGACGATTCACCTGCTCCGGCAGGATCCTCTATCGCTTCTGGTCCTTCTCCAACAACTGCCGGAGTCACACCTGCAACATCTTTCTTGAGCAGGCTCACCATGATAACCGATACGGCTGCACCGGCCATGACCGCTATGAAGAACATCAGCACATGATCCACGGCACCGAGCACGGCTACAATCGGACCGCCATGGGCTACGCTGTCACCGACACTGCCCAACATGGCAATCACCGAACCCGTCATGGAACCGACCATGATACTCGGAATGACGCGCAGAGGATCTTGCGCCGCGAATGGAATTGCTCCTTCGGTAATACCGAACAATCCCATCGTAAATGTTGCTTTTCCAGCTTCACGTTCCGCAGGTGTAAACTTCCTTTTGTTCATCATGGCCGCCAGTCCCATGGCAATCGGAGGAACACAGATGGCAACGGCAATTTGGCCCATAATTTCATAGTTGCCTTCACCGATCATGGCCGAGCCGAACAGGAACGCAACCTTATTCACGGGACCGCCCATGTCAAAAGAAATCATCGCGCCCAGAATAAGCGCGAGCAGAATCGAACTAGTACCCTGCATTCCTGCGAGCCAGACGGTTAACGCTTCAAACAGATCCGCAACCGGAGCGCCAATCACAAAGACAAAGATTAACCCTACAACTAGCGAAGCCAGTACCGGGATAACGATAATGGGCATAATCGGCTGCAGCGACCGAGGAACCTTGATCCTTTTAATAGCAAGTGCAACATAACCCGCCAGGAAACCGGCAATAATCCCCCCGATGAATCCAGCTCCTGCTTCACTTCCATAAAAGCTGCCGTTCGCAGCAATGAACCCGCCGACCATACCTGGTGCAAGACCCGGCCTGTCCGCAATACTCATGGCGATAAATCCGGCAAGGATCGGAACCATGAAGGTAAACGCAGCCGCGCCGATACTCTCAATCGTTTTCCAGATGGAATCTTCCGGTATCACCAGACCACCCGGTGTTTTCACGCCGCCCATCGTCAGGGCGATTGCGATGAGCAGCCCGCCGATCACGATAAACGGCACCATATAGGATACACCGTTCATCAAGTGGCGATAGATCGGATTTTGTTTGGGTTTGTTCTCTCCTGTCATAGCTTCAGCCGACTTGGACTGTGCCTGGTAGACGGGCACATCCCCTTTCATCACCCGTTGAATCAGTTCTTCCGGACGACGGATACCATCCTGCACCCCAACGACAAGCAGTTTTTTACCCACAAACCGGTCCTTCACCACCGTCTTATCCGCTGCGATAATAATGCCATCCGCTTCGCGGATATCCTGCTCCGTGAATTGATTCTCCACGCCAATGGAGCCTTGGGTCTCAACTTTCATCTCAACGCCAAGCTTCGCGCCTGCCTTCTGCAGATTCTCAGCGGCCATATACGTATGTGCAATTCCGTTAGGACATGAAGTAATCGCTAATATTTTCATGTTCGTCATTCTCCTTCGCTGTCATGTTCCCGCTTACATTTATAGTGTACACGCTGAAAACGCTGTTATCGGATGAACTTTTTACCGGAACTTCCGGAAAAACAGGTTTATTTCGCAAACAAATATCCCCATAAAGTGGAGCCTATGATGCTTATTCCAAATACTCTAAGGGGGACCCCAACAACATGTAAAAAGCAGGACGGTATACCGTCCTGCTTCGTCATCACAGTTTCAAATAGTGCGTGTTCAAAAAGGTCGATTTTCAGCACCGAGAAGGTTGGATGAAGCTAGGGACGTCAGGAGCGGAGCGTACGTTTTGGGTACGTGAGCACCGGAAGGCCCGGCTGAATTCAAGATTCGATGCCGAGCTGCTTCCTGATTCGCTTCGTGTTAGATATAGAATTTATGAGTTATCAGTGGAACTGATGAAATTCTATATCGCAAGAAAACCTACCTATGCATCGCGGTCGCTCATCCTTGCAGTGGCCTCGATAGAGGTTTTCTTATCAAAAGCGGACTTTTTGAACAACCTCTACTACTAATTTTACCCTTTTAACGTATTCAGCAACCGCATCGCGTCCGTCTCCTTAGACAACGCACTGACCAATGCCGGCTGCTCACTGATCCGTGACAATTCCCTGAACAGCTGCCGCATCTCTTTCCGCTCATCATGCTTGATAGCAAGTAAGAACACAAGCTCTACCTTCTCGGTTCCCCAGGTAATCGGCTGCTTCAAAGTAACCACAACGATGCAGGACTGTTTAACCCGCTCCGAGCTGCCATGAGGGATGGCAATGCCTCCTCCAATCGTCGTAGCAGACATATTCTCACGATCCAGCACACTTTCCGTATATCCTGCCTGGACATACCCTTTGTCCACCAGCATCTGCGCAAACTTGGAGATTAACTGTTCTGGACGCTCGACCTCCTGCTGAGGAAAGATGAGAAAAGGCGTCGTATATTTCAAAAAGACCGATTCTTCAGCCGCCCTGCCGTCCGGCTCATCGAGCCCCCGAATCGCTTGCTCCAGCTTCCGCTCGTCACTGGCCTCAAGCAGAGGGGAAACGAGGATATGAGGTGTTTTTAACTCGGGCAGATCAACGGTCGTAATGACAAGATCCACCTCATGAGCTGCCAGATAATCCTCAACTTCCGCTTTGGACATCGTTGTCTCTACATGCACGGACGGGAATCTCCGTTCCACCTTCGCGAGAAGCAATTGGGACATCCCAACGCCCATATGACACACGATTATGACCTTCTGAGGGTGGCTGTCGTTCTGATGAAGCCGTTCTACAGACGCCTGAAAATGCAAAGTCAAATACGCGGCCTCCTCTTCGGGAAAGTATAGTTGGAGCGCTCCCCCTACCTCTTCCAGTGCCATGATGACGCGATCGAACATATAGGGGTACATCTTTTTGATCTCGGCCAGCATCGGATTGGACACAGCCAGACCATAATGAAGACGGTTCATGGTTGTGTACAAATGCACTTTCAACCCGTTCAATAATTCCTGGTCTTTGGAAAAAGGGATCATATTCAGCTCCGACATCCGTCGAATCAGTTGCTCAACCAACTGTGGCAGCAGAGGGTGGCTATCTGCCAGATCGCCCCGCCGGGCACTTCCATCCTTCTGCGTGTATCGGAACTTCCCGCCAAGCAGGTGCAGGGTTAGATAAGCGGTTTCTTCCTTGGAAAAAGGGACGGCGAACAGTTTTTGCAGCTGCTTCAAAAAGTCTATCGCCCAGGCAAATTCCGCTTTGTTCTCCAAAAAGGCTATGTCCTGCGCAGAGAGTGAAATCGGCTGTCCCAGCTTGGTCCGTTTGACCATAAGCAGTATATGCAGCATCAGGCTTTCAAAGGCTTCATCGGTGAAGCGGAGCTGATGCCGCCTCTGCAACGCCTTTAACTCATTGTATACGGTGGCGATCTCGTGCGGTTCATACTGGTTACGCATCATCTGCCCCGTCAACTCCGGACGGTTGATCAATTGGTTCAACCGCGCCAGCGCCATCCGTTTGTTCTTCTCCGAGCCCTCAATCATGAAGCCTACTCGCTGCTTCGTCATTAAGCTCAGATCAAAGCTCCGCAGCCAGCCCTCAATCTTTTCCATATCCCGACGGATAATCGCCTTGTTCACGTAAAACGGTGAAGCCAGGTTCTGCAGGGTTACGGGCTTTGCGTTCATCAAGAGCCGATATGCCAGATGCAGCACCCGTTCCTCATCGGATTCATCCTCGGCGGTACTCTCGTTGGAATACAAGCGGTGGAATAAATCAGCCTGATCCGCTTCCCCGATCTCCAGATAGACGCCAAGTCCCGGCCTTTTCACCAGATGGCCGCTGGAGTGCTTAGCCATATATTCTTCAATCACCTTCAGATCGTTTCGGATCGTCTTCTCCGAGCACTCGGTCTGATCCGCCAGATCCTGAACGAGCCACAGCCGGTTCGGTTCCATTAACAAATTGCGAAAAATCTCTTTTTGCCTATTATTCATTCCGATCCCCTATTCAACTTAATGGGAGTGCTCACTCATCGTAGAGCGGGTACATTGTCCTACGTATATCATATCCGGGTCTCTATGGCAAACGGATCTGGGAGGGTTACACGAGAGTGGATCAAAAGAAATGGCATGTTGACGGAAAAGCTGAGCATATACAGTATTCTAAAATCTGACGTAAACAAAACAAGGGTGCCGCAGAAGTCGGCCCCCTTGTTTCATGATCCGATTATAGTCCCTCTTACATCTTAAGAAATCTCTTCGGTTGCACGACGTATCTTATCTACAATAGCCTCTACAACTTCCCGCGCCGACTCCGCTCCCGTCACGGCGGATATTACCGCGAGGCCATCCGCACCCGCTCCAATCACCTCCTCCACGCGCTCCACGGTAATCCCGCCAATCCCAACGATCGGCAGATGGATTCCAGCTTCGCGAAGCTCACGGAGAATTGCTGGGCCTTTCGCAGTCTTGGCATCATCCTTCGAGCGGGTCGGATAGATCGGCCCGATGCCAAGATAATCGGCGCCGTGAAGAATCGCGCGCCGCGCTTCCTCCACCGTGTGAGCGGAAACACCGAGAATCCGGTTGCCGATCCGCTCGCGGACGGAAGCCGCGGATTCGTCGTCCTGGCCGACGTGCACGCCGTCGGCGTCCAGCTTCAGTGCCAGCTCCACATCGTCATTGACGATGAAGGGCACGCCTGCTAGGCGGCACTCGGCCTGGATACGGCGGGCCAGCCGAATCATCGGCTCCCCGGCGAGTGCTGCTTGTCCCTTCTCACGGAACTGGACCATGGTTGCGCCTCCAGCCAGTGCTTCCTGCACGACCAAGCTTGGCTCGACGCTGCAGTTCACGCTGCCAAGCACGAGGTACATCCGCAGATGCCGTCTCATGATCTTGGGTGCCACTCTGCCCGTCATCGCAGCACCTCCTGACGGCGGCTATTGTATGCCCAATGATTGGTCGGGCCCTGTCCCTGCCCCAGGTTCAATCCGTACTCAATGGCCGCTTGAATGAATAAGCGCCCGCTCTGAATCGCATCGAATGCGCTCAAGCCTTGGGCCAGGCCTGCGGTAATGGCCGCAGAGAAAGTACAGCCGGTACCGTGCGTATGAACGGTATGGATTCGTCTGCCATATAATTCTGTGAAGGCCGTACCATCGTATACGAGGTCGATGACCGGAGGACTTTCGGGATTACCGTCATCGTTGGAAAAGAGCGGACGGCCCCCCCTATACTCCCCAGCAGGCATGGCTGTGCTCGTTTGACCGTGCGTCCTTTCGAACTGAGGCAGCTCTTCCTGCTGCATACCCGCCGCTATAGCTGGCCCCCTATCTCTTTCGTGATCTTTACCGCTGCCAAGCACGCCCTCGTCATGCCCGCCTTTGATCACAACCATCTTTGGCCCCAGATCATGAATGCGTCTCGCCACTTCGTTGCGATCGTTCATCGTGCGGATACGCATCCCCGCCAATACTTCGGCCTCCGGTATATTGGGGGTGACGATCAACGCCAGCGGCAGCAAATCTTCTCTTAAAGCCTGCACCGCTTCGCTTTGCAGCAGCTCCGCTCCGCCCTTGGCGATCATCACGGGATCGACAACGACCTTCCCCCAGCCGAATGCCCGAATCCGGTCAGCAACCAGCCGAATGATCTCGGCGTTGAACAGCATGCCCGTCTTCAATGCATCTACTCCGAGATCCGAGCCAACCGCTTCAATCTGCTCCGCAGTTGCTTCTGGCGGCAGCGGATATACGCCGTGAACCCCCAAGGTATTCTGCACCGTGATCGCGGTAATCGCCGACATGCCGTACACGCCGAGCTCCTGGAAGGTTTTCAGATCGGCCTGAATGCCGGCGCCGCCGCCGCTGTCAGACCCGGCAATCGTCAGGGCACGGGGTATGCGAACCTCGCTCATCGTGTGCCTCCGGCAGCCGCCGCTCCCGCTTCCAGTACAGCGGCATACCCTTCCAGCGATCCTGGATGAAGCTTCGCCAGCTCGTCCAGGAAAGCGATCTGGAAGCTTCCCGGTCCCAGATCTGCCGTTCGCTCAGCAGCTTTCGCCGCCGCGGCCCCATAGAAGGCCAGACCCGCCGTACCTGCAAGCAGCAGGTTCGCTTCTACCGCGGCAAAGGCACCCACCACCGAGGTCAGCAGGCAGCCTGCGCCGGTCACCTTCGTAAGCAGCGCATCCCCTCCGGCAATGATGCGCACTTCCGTTCCATCAGTAATCACGTCCTCTTCACCGGTAATGGCCACGATCGTGCCTAACTCGCGCGCAGCCCGCACGGCCAGCTCGGCATGATTGCTGCCTGCGCTATTGCCTGCGTCAACGCCCTTGATCTCGCGGACCTCCCCGATAAGGTGGGCGACTTCAGCCGCATTTCCGCGCACGAGCGAAACCTTCACCTCGCTTAGGATCCGCAGCGCCGACTCCGTCCGAAAACGGGTTGCTCCCGCGCCGACCGGGTCCAGCAGCACCGGCACGCCGTGGGCATTCGCCGATTGTCCCGCGATCATCATCGCATCCACCAGCTCGCGGTTCAGCGTGCCGATGTTCAATACGAGCGCGCCCGCGATGGCGGCCATATCCGCCACTTCCTCCGGCGCGTAAGCCATCACCGGCGACGCGCCCAGCGCGTACAAGCCGTTAGCCGTAAAATTCGTAACCACCACGTTCGTCATATTGTGAACGAGGGGGCTCGTCTGCTGTACCTTCGTTAAAAGCGCCGAAACCTCTTTTTCCCATGAACGCA